>JBBSAU010000087.1:0-3543 GCA_038251925.1 Patescibacteria group bacterium
TCAATATTAGGTGGAAATGTAATTGTCGCCGTTAAGGCCGGAGTTTCGGATAAGGCGGGTAAAGCTAATATTTCGCGAGATCATAGCTGCTCAAAGCTCACAGAAGACGAAAGCGACGAGAGGATTAATTTAATTACGCTTGATGAGTTCACGACGGAAAATAAATTAGAGAAAGTTGATGTAATAAAAATGGATATTGAGGGAGCGGAGCTCGACGCTCTTAAAGGCGCAGAAGAATTAATTAAGAAATTTAAACCAGTCCTCGCGATTTCCGTTTACCATAACGGGAAAGATTTTTTTGAAATTAAAACCTGGCTTGAAGAATTAGTTCCCGAGTATAAGTTCATAATAAAAAAAGCGAATCCGTTTTCGTTGGGGCTTGAGGTTATGCTTTTGGCTTATACGGAATAATATGAAAAACTTGAGCGGCTTAATTCTAACGAAAAATAATGAACGAACAATCGCTGATTGTATTTTAGCGATTACCCCTCTTATTGATGAGTTAATTATTATTGATGATTTCTCAAGTGACCGGACTCTTGAAATTATTCGCCGAGAATTTCCGAGTGTAAAAATATTTCAAAAAAAGCTCATCCGTTTTGATGAGCAAAGAAATTACGCCATTAGTTTAGCTAAAAACAATTGGCTACTAATGATTGATTCTGACGAAATAATCTCGAGTGAGCTAGCCTGGTCTATTAGCAACATTACAGAGGATAGCAAAACGGACGCTTATTTCACTCAGAGATTAAATAAATTCTTTTCTGTTTATTTGAAAGAAAATAATCCAAACCGTCCAATTCTTTTTAAAAAGGAATTAAAATTTTCTTATCCAGTTCACGAAATAATAATAATTGAAAAAAACAAAATAAAAAAACTTAATGGCGACTTAAAGCACGAGGGCTGGATAAGTATTGAAGATAATATGAAAAAGATGAATAAGTATTCATCTTTAATTGCCCAGAAATGGATAGAGCAAAATAGAAATTATGGAAACTTTACTTTATTTATTTTAGCCCTTGGCCTACCGATTCGATTCTTTTTTATCTGTTTCTTTAAAAGAGGCTTTTATAAAGCGGGTCTATTCAAAGGTTTTTTCTATTCGATATTTGAAGCTTCTTGGTGGCTGGCGGTTGTTTTTAAATATCAAGAATCAAAACAAAAATAATTATCTATAAATAAGACTTCACAATTCTAATCACAGATTTAATTTTTGCTCGGAGATAATTCGGGTAATTTTTTTTATATTTATCAATTAGATTATCCGTAACTCGAGCAATTTCCCTTTTTCGCGATTTAGAGATTCCACCACTGTGCAGACGATAGGCGACTAAGGGCTCGGCTAAATTAGCGAATTTATATTTTTGGCCGATTGCGAGCCAAAGATCTAGGTCTTCACAGACTACTAATTTTTCCAAGTAACCGCTTGTCGCTAGATACGCGTCTTTTCTAAAAACAACGCTTGATTGCGCAAATTGATTTTTCGCTAATATTTTTTCCCGAATTTTTTCGTCATCCGTTTCATAAATATCTTTTTTTAAGTCCTGGTCACTTTCATCTATACAGACAATACCCGTTCCGATTAGACCGATTCCCTTATCAGCTTCTAAAACTAGCATTTGCTTAGCCAGTTTTTCTGAACCTAACCAATGGTCATCACTATCGAGCATGGCAATATATTTACCTTGTGACATAAGAATACCTTTGCGACGACTCCTAGCTATACCGAGATTTTCTGGATTTTTAAAATATTTTATTCGCGAATCGCGACCAATATATAATTTGACGATATCTTCAGTATTATCAGTCGACGCATCATCGATAATTATAATTTCAAAATCACGATAGCTCTGACTTAAAATACTATCAAGAGCCCGAGAGATATAGGTCGCTCGATTATAGGAGCAAATTACGATGGAGACTTTAATTTCCATATTTATATTTTTAGCCAATTATCCGGCAGAAGATCTATGTACTCCCTACTATAAACATTATTCCACTTTTTTGGCGCAATAACTATCTTATCAGGATTTTGATTTAACCAGGCGGCCCAAAAACTAAAACTAGAATTAGCAATAATATTGTTTTTACATTTACTCATTAAAATAAGCTCTTCATAGTCGTTCGTATCTAATGAAGAAACAAAAATAACGGACGAATTAATCTTTAAATTTTCCTTAGCCCAATTAATATCATCGGAAAAAATAAAATAAACCGGGTTGCTAATCTGTTTTTCAATTAATTTTAGAGCTTCTTCGTAATACTCTAATCCATAAGTATAATGCGCCGCTTTTGTCTTCAGATTACTAATATAATCTCCGCGACGGATATGAATTGAAACCGAATTGGAAGTATTAATTTTATCAAGTAAATCGGAATACTTCCCTTCCAAAGATTCTTTCAGACTTATTTCATCTAACAATTGCTCACGAATCGGCTCAAGGTATTTATAACTTTGAAAAAAACCTTCAAAGTATTTCTTCCTTGATTTAAGTAATCCAGGCTGCCAACCGATATTAAATTGGCGCAGAATTTTTTGCTGAAAAATTTTAATTATTTTCGTGATAAGACCAAGAGGATATTTAATTTCGATTATCTTAGCTTCTTCGGCTAAGTCACCCTTAATTTTAAATGGTTCTAAACTAAAGTGGCGATTAGTCACTAAATCATTTTTTAAACCCTCGCTATCAAGAAGAAATTCCTCATTTCTGATTATCGCCAAACGACGTCCAAAAGCATATTGGAATAATTGGTTACCGAGACCGCCTTTTAATTGGACGATTAGCATAGTGCGATTAAATTAAACTACTCTTTAATGAACCAGAAGCAGCCACAAGCATATTTTTGCTCTTTAACTAAACCTGGATCAGCATTAGTTGTAAATTTACCGTAGTCATCGATTAAAGAAAATTCCTGGAGTTTTAATTCTTTGAAATAGTCTTGAATCATCTCGAATGAATATATCCGATGAGCGTTATACTCAATCCGAGGAACTCCAACCGGTACAACAAATAAGATAGAACCGCCGATTGCGACCACCCGCTTTAACTCATTAATTGCCGTTAAATCGCCCTTAGGGTCGATTGGATCGCCGTAACGACCGAGCCCGATATGTTCTATTGTATGCATGCAAGATAAAGACTTTAAACTATTGTCAGCAAAATCTAGTTTTGTTAAGTCGGTATGAGCACTCTTTAAACCCGATAAATTTAAATCAGCCGGTCGATAGTCATAAAAATCAACTGGAATAAAGGCCGAGACAAGACCGCAAAAATATAAGCTTGAAGAAATATCGGTATGGCGCTCAGGATTTATTTCCCTAACTTTTCTAGCCGCCCAAGAAGTATGATAAACGTAATGGGCATCAAAAGCTGTTTTTATAGTTTTATCCTTAATGCAAGGGTAAAAATCGAGAGGTGATAATTTAAATCTCCGATCGCTAATCCGTTTAAATTTTAGATAATCAGAAATTATAAATGGCAATAAAATAAAACGAATGATTTTTTTAATTATGTTTCTCATATTTATAAATTGTTAACGACA
>JBBSAU010000088.1:0-3524 GCA_038251925.1 Patescibacteria group bacterium
GATCTATCTTGGGTTACTTTTTTCTCTCTGTCTTTCGCCATACATTTATATTTTAGATTTATTAATTATTTAATTATAACATTTTAAGCCTTATGTAAACTTTAAAAAATTATTATTTCTTCTTATTTATTTTTTAAATTATTTTATGTAGCAATTTTTGATTTATGGTTGACTAAACCACTGCTTTATTTTTATTTTTCTTTAAGACAATCTTATTAGACCCCAATTAGCTTAGCATCCACTATTCTGACTATTTCGTATCACGCTCTTTTAACCTCGTCACGCTCTCTTTTACGAAGCTAGATATTTCCGACCAGGAACTAGCTAATCTCTCGCCAGCGGTGCCTTCAGAGGCTCCAGCTTTAAGCCTATCTATCATTGTCTTATCAATTGAATTATCGTCAATTAAATCAAGTGTTTTAGAAACAGTGGGCGTTCCCGTTATAATACCCCTCCAATCAATTTTACTTATAAAATTAATTACTTTATTATCATGGTTAACACTTTTTTCTGTATTTGTATTTTCGACGTTTACCGAGGCGCTAAACAGAAAATTAAGTACCACCTGACCGTATTTCAATATATTATTATTGTCGAGTTCGGCTTTTTTATCCTTATCAAGATTATAATAAAAAGCGGCGAATGTAGATAGGGCCAGAAAAGCGACAACAAGTAAAACTGTTCCGAGCGCTTTACGAATACCGAACATAAATTAATTTTATAAACTTAAAATATTTATTTCTCCGTACTGACCATCGAAGCCGGGATTAATAGACACTTCTTGTGCACGCACTTTTCTTATCCCCTCAATAATTTTTGGATTAACATCGGCGCTAATCTTTTTTAAATTGAAATTTAAGAGAATTTCTAGTTCTGACCCGTATTCTTGTATTAAACTTAAATACTCTTTTTGGACTCGCTTAGAGTTTCGATTTTTGACTCCCAAAACCTCTGCTATTATTTTATCTAATTCTACGAGTTTTATAAAGGGAACGGCTCCAAGCGGCTTATAAGCAGATTTTCGATCAGCTAATTCCTCAACTCTATTTAGAACCCCAACAACTAGCGGCTTATGACAAATAGGACAAATATTTTTTAGTTTTTTTGTTTCCGGTGGCAGGCAACTAAATTTACAATCTCGATGACCGTCTAAATAATACTTTCCTTCTTCAGGAAAAAATTCAATTGTTTGAATCATTCCCTTCTTTTGCTTAATATTATTGTATAATTTTCGATAACTAATCGGCTCGCTTATTTCCATTATACTAACCTCGCGGGCAATATTATTTAAGCTATGGGCATCAGAATTCGAGAGACAAGTTAATTTATCAAGGGCCGATAAGCGCCAGTTCATCGCGGGGTCGCTCGACATGCCGGTTTCATAAGCATAAATATGTTTCGTTTGCTCACCGAAGCATTCCTCAAGTGAATCAAAGCCAGATTTTGAACCAAACACCGAAAACCAAGGCGTCCAAATATGGGCCGGGTAGACAAGAAATTTAGCATCTATTTCTAAAACTAATTTAACAAAGTCTGGAGCACTAATTCCTAGAATCGGTCGCCCGTCACTGCGGATATTATATTTTTTATCAAGAACTTTATTTAATTTTTCGGCAGCTCCAATATTAGGAGCATGAACTACTAAGTGAATTCGGCGAACTTTATCTTTATCTTTATATATTAAGGCGACTTCGCTAGAAATAATAAACTTTACTTTTCCGTCTATAGCGCTTTTTAATTTATAAAGTCCTGATCCAGAAAAAGTTTCTTTCAATTCTTTTTTAATTGACGCGGACCAGGCAGGATGAGTAAAATCACCACTTGCGATAATATTTACTCCTTTTAGGCGACAGTACTTATCAATATTAACGAGCGTTAACTTTGGCGAGCAAGCGCGTGAATAGCGAGAATGAATATGAAGATCAAGAACTTGTTGCATTTGTTTTAAACGCTAATTAGATTTTCGGCGATACTTAATTCTTCAAGACTATTAATTCCCATGGCTTCGTGGGCCTCAATTCCAACCGTGCCCACCTCGTAACCCTCTTCAAAAGCGATTTTAACCATATCAGTTAAATAATATTCCTGTTGATTATTATTATTTTGCAAAGTCGAAATATTTTTAAATAACCAGGTGAAATTAAAACACATAAAACCGGGATTTACTTCCGTCACTAGTTTTTCTTCGTCCGTCGCGTCTTTAAATTCAATAATCTTTTCCACCTTTCCATCCGCTCCGCGAATAATTCTGCCCCAATGATAAAAATTTTGTTGCCAATTATCAAAGTCGCTTAAGCGCGTCGGCATAATCGTAACCGCCTGGGGAGCGAGGCTCGCGAACTTTTTAATTGAATCAACTTTTATAAAGGGGTGATCGCAATAAAGGACGAGGAGGCTATCCGCTTTTATTTCTTGATTATCTAAAAATTCGCGCGTACAGGCAACGGCATGTCCGGTCCCCATTTGCTTATCTTGAATAATATATTCGAGATTGTATTCTTTTAACTCAGCACTAATGGCATCGACATTTTCAGGAGACACAATCACAATTGGCCTAGCATCAACTTCTGAAGCGACGACTGAGTCAATCAGATATTTAATCATCGGACGGTTTTTTAAAGGAACTAGAGCTTTAGGTAAGTCAGAATTCATGCGGGTACCTTTGCCGGCCGCTAAAATTATAATTCTAGTCATAGTAAATTATTTTCCAAAGTGAGGAAATTAGCTAAAAAAATAAAGGAAATCCATGAGGAATTTCCCTTATATTTTAGCATTTTTAGTGTTTTCGGGCAAACAATTTTACCATTATGTCTTGCTTATATATCTGAAATTATTTATTTAATATAAGCTAATATTTTAGCCTTAATTTCATTTACCTTTTCTTCAGCTTCTTCTAAACTTTTTGCTTCCGAATAAATACGCATAATCGGTTCGGTATTTGAAGCGCGCAAATGAACCCAAGAATCAGTCCAATCAATTTTTACGCCGTCAATATCCGTTACTTTCTCAGCCTGATATTCTTCTTTAATTTTCTTAAGCAAATCCTGTAAATTTATATTGACCGTTAATTCCATTTTATCTTTAACCATAAAATATTTTGGTAGAGTTTTTCGATATTCAGATAATTTGAGATTCTTTTTGGCTATCAATGTTAAAAATAGGGCAATGCCGACGAGCGCATCGCGCCCGAAATGGAGCTCCGGAAAAATTACGCCCCCGTTTCCCTCGCCACCAATAACGGCTTTAGTCTTTTTCATAACTTCAACCACGTTAACCTCGCCGACGGCTGCCGCCTCATATGTTCCTTTATATTTTTCGCTAATATCTTTTAAGGCTCGCGAAGAAGATAAATTTGAAACCGTTGATTTATTATATTTACCAGGATAATTTTTATCAATTACCGCAAAATTTTCTAAAATATAATCAGCTACTGCAACTAGCGTATATTCTTCCCCAAACATTTCCCCGTTTTCATCAATAAAGGCCAGGCGATCAACATCAGGGTCAACCACAATCCCTAAATC
>JBBSAU010000089.1:0-3518 GCA_038251925.1 Patescibacteria group bacterium
AAAGAAAGTAAGCCACAGAATGGTTATTCAAGGGAGAAATTAGAACATTTTGAAGGGAGTCATCCGCGTTAGAGGACGGCCTTTGTGCGCGCATAGGGAGGGCGGGGCAAGCACATATAGATTTGCTTATGCCTCAGCACAATCTGCTTTTTAGAGTTACCACTGACTCAAACGAAGCCACAAAACGAACACGCACAACGCCGAAGCAGCCAACGCGAGCGAATGCGAATGAGGTAAATAATTAGGCGATCGGATGGAAAATTTGTTATAATAAATTATTATTAGCTGAAGGGAATTAGATATGAATCCAAATATTTCGTACCAAAATAAATTGATTAGCACCGCAACGCTTGCAACCATTTTCGCAACGCTTGGTTTTCTCCTGCTTCACATTATTGAACCAGAATATGGCCCTATGTGGCGTTTTGTTAGCGAATACTCAAACGGTCACTATGGTTTTATAATGCGTATTACATTTTTGCTGTTTGCAACAGCAACTTTAACTACTGCACTTTTATTAAAATCATTGAAGCCATCGCGCTTAGGTAAAATTGCACTGACTTCTTTTTTTGTATCTACTGTTGGATTAATTCTTGCTGCTTGTTTCAATCAAGATCCTATTACATCTAAAGTAATGACGTTTGCGGGAAACATGCATGGGTTCGCCACAATTCTTGGGATTCCAGGTTTTAGTATTGGAGCATTGTTTACGGCTTTCTGGTTTAACAAGCAAGAAAGTGCTGGGAATGGAAGAGTGACAAACATTATTGTCGGCGTTCTTCCGCTCGTGAGTTTTCTTTTGATGTTGGGGTATTTATTTACCGCAATCTCACCAGAAACTGGATTTACTCCTGACACCTATACTGGCTTACTTAACAGGGTTTTTATCGTGGCAATGATTGGCTGGTTATTTTATTTCATTTCCAAAGTTAAAATTATAATAGGAAGTAAATAAAATATATGTCATTTCAAGCATACTTAGACAACATAGAGGAAAAAACTGGGAAAACCCCTAATGATTTTGTAAAACTTGCAAAAGCGAAAGGTTTTACTGACCCAGCTACTAAAGCCGGTGCTATAATTGATTGGCTAAAAAAAGACTTCGATTTGGGGCACGGACATGCCATGGCATTAGTTCATGTTATTAAAAATGGAGCAAAGATTGGGAGCAAGCACGTTGGAAGTACAGGTGTACATAGGGATGAATCAGACACTTTGAGATTGGGCGGAAGAGAAGCTAAAATATAATTATATTATCCATTAATAATCGAGATAAATTATGACACAAATCAATCCTTACATTAACTTCAACTGAAATGCCGAAGAAGCATTCAATTTTTATAAATCAGTATTTGGTGGACAGTTCGAAAAAATAGTTCGTTTAAAAGATTTAGCAAGTCCCGAATTTCAGGTAGCTGAAAATGACGCTACTAAAATATTTCACATCGCTTTGCCTATCGGCAAAAATATCTTAATGGGGAATGACGTACCAGAACGTATGGGCAAAGTAAATGAAAATGAAAACAGGTCTAAAATATCCGTTAATGTAGAAAGTCGTGAAGAAGCAGACAAGTTATTTAACGGACTTTCGACAGGCGGAACTATTGAATTCCCTATGGGCGACAGTTCTTGGGGTTCATATTTTGGGATGCTCACAATCTACAGTAAACTATAAATTTCTTCGGATTTTATGCTATAATTTAAAAATGCAAAAGACAGCTACTTTCTTAATGTTTGTCGGAGAGCAATGTGGTAAAGCGGAAGAAGCAATCAATTTCTATATATCGCTTTTCGAGGACTCAGAAATAAAGAATATCGAGCATTGGAAAGCTGGCGAGCCTGGCGGTAAAGAAGGTTTGGTAAAACTAGCCACTTTCACACTAAACGGATTGGATTATATGGCAAGTGAAAACTTGGGTGAACATAACTTCACTTTTACTCCATCAATGTCAATCTTTGTTAATTGTGAAAACGAAGAAGAAATAGAAACGCTTTTTAAAAAACTTTCAGAAAATGGGAATATTATGATGCCACTCGATAATTATGGTTTTAGTAAAAAGTTTGGTTGGTTGTCTGATAAATATGGTGTTTCCTGGCAACTCAATCTTGTCTCCTAATTTTTCTTATGCATTTACCAATATTTGTATTTGGTATGGGCAGGTATCCAATAAACTGTACACATAGTCTCACTAATAATTAGCTAAAATAACTAATTAACTAGTAGGAGGAGGTGAATAATTTATGGGTACGTTCCAATTGCTGAAAGGTCTGATAAACTCTGTTAAAATAGGACTCGAAGGTGTTCCATTCTTGGGACACTCGGCTCAGAGACAAATACGGTATTGAATGGATGGTAAATTTTGACCCAAAGTATAACTGAAAATTCTAAACCGGATTAGGCAATAAATAATTTTATATGAAGGTTCAAGAACAAATAAAAAAGTATATAACTAGCCAACCTAAGCCAAAACAGAGCGACATGGAAGCATTACATCATATCATTCTGCAAATAATGCCGGCATGTAAATTATGGTTCTTGGATGGTAAAAACAGTGAAAATAAAACTGTTTCTAATCCTAATATAGGATATGGATCTCAGACCATAAAATATGCTGATGGGAAAACCAGAGAGTTTTATCAAATTGGTATCAGTGCAAACAAAACCGGAATCTCAGTCTATATCCTTGGTATAAAAGATAAGAAATACTTAGCGGAAGCCTACGGAAAAACTCTTGGTAAGGCGAGCGTGAGCGGATATTGTATTCAATTCAAAACGTTAAAAGATATAAACATTGATATACTCGAAGCGGCACTACGATATGGGATTGAGAACAAGTAGACTTCTCAATTGGCAGTGATGATTGAGATGTTTATTGCAGACAAATATGTCATTCAATGGACGATAGAGTTTGACTCAAAATATAACGAACAAAATGGAAAAATAAAGGGAGCAGTCCACGACGTTTTATAATATCTCCTAAAAACGATGGGGATTTGTGCGCCCACAGAGCGGGCGGGGTCGCGGACTTTTTCAGCAGAAAAAGACCTGTGACAGCACATATAGATTTGATTGCGCCTTGGCGCAAACCGAATTGTATGCGCCTCGGGTCGCCGTGAGCACATTGTTCATATACCTTTCTAAGATTATGTTGTTATGCGATCAATAAGGGTTTTAATGGGTGGTGTGACTACAAAACTGATAGGTACTCCGATAACGAGCACTCACAATAAACACATAATAAGTGCGGTTCGTGAATGTAAATTATTTGGAAACATGGTGTTCCCGACTTTTTATTGAATTAAAAATCATAATAATTCCAATAATTAAAACAACAACACCTATTACTTCCCAAAAAGTAGATCCGCCTGTTATAACTTCGCAATTAGAGAAACATAATATAGGATTTAAATGAACAATATCTGCTCCTTGTAGAAACCATAACGACCCAAGAAGAGATGCAATAACTCCGATAATGACTGTTACTATTTTTTTCATCTTTTTCATATACTAATAATTT
>JBBSAU010000090.1:0-3464 GCA_038251925.1 Patescibacteria group bacterium
CTGGTCTAATATAATTCTTTTTCGTCATCTCTCGACGTTAAATTGAGCGCTTTAAATCCTAAGAGCGAAATTCGGATGGATAAAAAAATTAATTAAAGTTCAAAAGTGCGAACAGGCCGTTTAACCTGTTCGCTTCTTTCCTGAAAACATTATTTTTAAATAGTGTTTTCAGAAGAGAAAAATAAAATCAAACAGGACTTTAGTCCAAAATTGAAACCCGCTAGCAACCTGTAGAGCGGAGAAGCAAATAAACAAATTTAAAAATCTCTCTCCTTTAAATATGTTTTTACTTCTCGCTGTTTTATGATAAAAACATAAAATTACGCTCTACAGATTATTGGCGGGTTTTTTTTGTTTGCGGATCCTATGAGATTTGGTTGAAGCTGGACTTTCGCCTCAGTCGCCGACTCCATCGGCTCCTTCGTTGCTGTGGCAGATAAATAGGACTCGGTCACGGTCGCTAAATCTCGCTCGTTCACTAAAATCGCGAACTTCGCTCACTAAGCGCCCCGACCCGGCCTCGGCGGCGCACAAGTGCGCATCGCCTCCGGCTTTCGAGTCCTGAGGCAGACCCAATATAAAACAAAAATCATCCAAATAAATTTGGATGATTTGTTGTTTAGTGGACCCTACAGGACTCGAACCTGCCACCCCCTGCTTGCAAAGCAGGTGCTCTACCAGATGAGCTAAGGGCCCAGCCAAGTCATCTTTAAGATGACTTAATGATTATAAACAGGATTATTAAATTTGTGAAGGGGGCTGGCTATATTTTAGGAGTGGACTAAGCAGCCAGTTCATAAATTGCTCACCACTTCCGGTCATAACAATAATGCCAACTACTAAAATTATTAGCCCCATTAATTTATAACCCAGTCGCGTTCCGCCCTCGGAGCCAAGTTTATCTTCAAACCAGGCGATATGCCCGAAGTTATTTATTAACCATTCAGTTTTCATAATCATCAAGACGCCACCGAGAGTAATCGCAATTCCTAAAATAATTTGTCCCATATTTTTTATTAATATTATCTTATGTAGTTTAAAGGATTATATCTAACACCATTAATTAAAACTTCAAAGTGAAGATGCGGCCCAGTAGAGCGACCAGTTGATCCCATGGCGGCAATATTTTCTCCTTTATCAACTTGATCACCGACTTTAACAAATAATTTTGAAGCATGTCCATAGCGCGTTTTAATTCCACCACCGTGATCAATCACGATTGTATTACCATAGCCGCCATTATATCCGCCTTGAGAGATTATAACCGTTCCACTATCAGCTGCGTAAATTGGTGTTCCAATTTTATTAGCAATATCAACACCGTTATGTCGCCAAGAAAAATATTGAGTAATACGAGTGCCAACAGTCGGCCAGGTCATTTTGTTGCCACTAACTTTAACGCTTGGGTTTTTGACTAAATCTTTAATTATCGAAACACCGGTGTAATTAGTCGACGCCGGTTTTTTAATAGCAATATTTTCAGAAATCTTTTTTGCTCCGGGAACGACAATTTTTTGTCCGATACTTAGACTATTGCCAAGAGAATTGCAACTTAATATTTTTTCAAGTTCAACATCGTAAGTAAGCGCAATTTTGGCCAGAGTATCGCCTTTTTTAACTGTATACAAAACGCCACTGTATGGCAAGATTGTTAAACTATCCCCAAGGTGGAGAAGACTATAAGCGCTTAAGTCGTTAGCCCACAAAAGCGTGTTAGCTGTTAATCCGAAACGGCGAGCAATGCTTGAAATAGTATCGCCGCTTTGAACAGTATAATAAGTAATTTCAGTTCTGGTGGTGGCCCCATCATTGTTGGCCGTGTCTCCAGAATTTATCAATTGTGGTTTGAAAATCAAATCACTATTATCATTAAAAACTAAAGAGTCGTATTGGCTGAGGTCATCACTAGAATCAAGCACTGCATTTTTGTCTAAAGCACAAGAATTGTCAATATATTTATCTTTGCCGGCAGTAATAATGTTATTAGGCGTTAAAGTCTCTTCGATTAAGACTTCATCTTGAAGAGATCTAAATTCACTATTCACTATACTGGCCATAACTGTCTTGGGTATTTTTGATCCCATAGCTCCCGCTCTGTCGGTATTAGTAAAATTTGAGAAAAGGGTAATAAAAATAAGACAGAAAATAAACAGATATACAGACTGATTTTTTAAAAGTTCGAGTGGCGAATTTTTTATAACTCCGCTTTTACGCCAACGAAATAATTGATAGTATATTTTAACCAATGTTCTATAAAAAAGAAATTTAAAAGTCCAACGAAAAAAACCGCTTAAAAACCGGATTGGGTGAGTTAATAGCTTTTTTAATAAAAAAGTGGCCTTAATTGATATTAAGCCAGTTTCAACAGCTATCTTTTTAAATTGTATTTTTCGAGGTTTATTAATATGTTTATATAAAGCTCATTATTATACTATCATTTTTGAACTTTTATAGTCAATTTATGATATAATATAAATAATAAATTAAATAATACTTAATTATGTATAAAATTGTTTTGCTTCGCCATGGAGAGAGTGTTTGGAACAAAAAGGGTCTTTTTACTGGCTGGACTGACGTCAATTTAACAGCCAAAGGGGTTATCGAGGCCCATGAGGCGGCTCGCGAACTCGAAAAAAAAGGCTTTAAATTTGATTTAGCCTATACGTCTTTATTAATACGCGCGCAACGAACTTTAAATATAGTCTTGCGCGATCTAAAAGAAACAAAAATTCCCGTTATTTTTGATTGGCGCCTGAATGAAAGGCATTATGGTAACTTGCAAGGCCTAAATAAAAAAGAGATGGCGGCCAAATTTGGTGAAAAGCAAGTTTTAATTTGGCGTCGTAGTTATAGTACGCCACCGCCGAAAATTGATAAATATAATAAATTTAATCAAGCGCACGACCCAAAATATAAAGGAATTAAGGTTCCAGAAGCAGAAAGTTTAAAAGATGTGGTTGCGCGTGTGATGCCATTTTGGCAAACAGAAATTGTTCCCCAAATCAAGAAAAATAAAAAAATTATTATTGCAGCTAGCGGAAATAGTTTAAGGGCGATTATAAAATATTTAGATAAAGTATCTACAAGCGAAATAAGTGGGCTTGATGTACCAACAGGAGTTCCACTTGTTTATGAGCTGGATGATCAGCTAAAACCTATTCGGCATTATTATTTGTCTGATGCTAAGAAATTGGAAGAGGCGATTAACAAGGTTAAGAACCAGGGAAAAGTATAGAAATAAAAAAGCCCGGCGTAAAGCTGGGCTTTTGAAAAGGTATATTTTAAAGAATATTGCTATTCTTTTTTTGTAGTTCCTTCTCGTGGATAATCAAACTTAAATCCATCATAATCTGACTCATAACTTCTTTTTCGAATATTTCGATTCCTTCGTCGTTGAAGTCTTTTGCGATAAAGCAGAGAGCTTGAGCTAATTTTTTTGCATCTTGCGGTTTTCTTAACAATAA
>JBBSAU010000091.1:0-3395 GCA_038251925.1 Patescibacteria group bacterium
ACGAGGGGGTGGTTTATTTGGCGCTAATCCCTTAACCGGATCACTTGGTGTTGTCACTATAAATTTAGCTCGACTTGGTTATCTTTCAAAAAGCAAAGAAGAGTTTCATGAGAAATTAGTTCACTTAATGGATATTGCCAAAGAAAGTTTAGAGATAAAACGAAAAGTTATAGAAAAATTTACCGAAGACCGTCTTTATCCTTATTCAATGTATTATCTTGATAATATTTATGAGCGTTTTGGTTCTTATTGGAAAAATCATTTTTCAACAATTGGTATTAACGGTATGAATGAGGCAGTTTTAAATTTAATGGGCAAAGATTTAGCTAGTCCTGAGGGGCATGCATTTGCCGCTGAAACATTAGATTTCATGCGCGAGAAATTAATGGACTACCAAAATGAAACTAACGATTTATATAATTTAGAAGCAACTCCGGGTGAAGGTTGTACCTACCGTTTCGCTAAAAAAGATCAGCAGCTCTATCCGGGTATAATTTGTTCAAATACCGATGCCGTTAAAAAACTAAACGCTGATCCATATTATACAAACTCAACCCACTTGCATGTTAATTATACTGACGATATTTTTTCTGCCCTTGATCTGCAGGATGATTTACAAACAAAATATACCGGCGGCACAGTTTTACATGGTTATTTAGGAGAACGTTTGCCGGATGGCGATACGGCCAAGAAATTGGTTAAGAAAATTGTTGATAACTATAAGTTGCCATATTTCACGATTACACCGACTTTCTCAATTTGCCCGAAGCACGGTTATTTATCCGGAGAACATAAATTTTGTCCAAAGTGTGATGAGGAAATAGGTTATAGCGAGACAGTTGAAGAAGTCCGCGCTGCTAATCAATAGAAAAGGCAGCAAAATTAATTAATTTGTAATTTAAATAAATTTAACTTATAATAATTATACAAAACATATATGAGTCCTATTCAAACTCAAAGACAAGAATGTATCGTTTATAGCCGCGTTGTCGGCTGGTTAACACCGGTTAAGAACTATAATCCCGGTAAAGCATCTGAGTACAAGGATCGAAAAACCTTCAAGGTTTGCTCCGAGTAATTAGATTTCACGCTTATGATTATTGGAGGTTTAGAGAAGTTAACTCTTCTCGATTACCCCGATCATTTAGCGGCCATAATCTTTACCCAAGGTTGTAATTTCCGATGTCACTTTTGCTACAACCCTATGCTTGTCCTGCCCCTTAAGGGAGGGGACGAAAAAAATAAAAAAGAAAAAGGTTTTTCTCCGCTTTCCACTGAAGACCTTTTTCTTTTTTTGAAGCAAAGATTTGGCCGCCTTGAAGGGGTCGTTATAACGGGCGGGGAGCCAACTTTGCACCCCGACCTGCCATCTTTTATTAAAAAAATAAAAGATATTGGCTATTTAGTGAAGTTGGATACTAATGGCACTAACCCAGAAATGCTTAAGGAATTGATTAAAGATAAATTAATCGATTATATTGCCATGGATTTAAAGGCACCTCTTGAAAAATATGAGGCGACAGTTAGTGTTAAACTTGACTGGGATAATATTAAAAAAAGTGTTAAAATAATAAGCGAGAGTGGCCTGCCTTATGAATTTCGAACGACTGTTGTTCCTGGACTTTTAGAGGAAGCTGATTTTCATAAAATGGGAGAATTGATAAAAGGTAAGGCGAAATGGTATTTACAGAATTTTAAATCCGATACTGACTTGGTTGATGAAAATTATAAAAAACAAGCTGGTTTTAGTTCTAAGGATATGCAGCGATTTGCGTCTATTGGTCGCGAATATGTAAAACTGTGTGAAGTTAGAACTTAAGTGCCAGTTTGATATAAATTTATATGCCCGAGGAATTAAAAGACAAATCAGAAAATATTGAGTTAACAGAATTGCGGGAGTTTTCTGAATTATTAAAACATAATTTAGATAGAAGCGAAGAAATCCTAAAAATCTCTCGTGATCTCAAAAAATACCTCCGTTTGCAAAATATTTGGAGCATTACGCGTATTCTTATTATAGTCATACCTTTGGTTTTAGGTTTTATCTATTTGCCGCCCTTACTTAAAGATGCCTTCCAATCATATCGATCTTTGCTTCAATAATAGACTGAATAATTAAGACTTATGCACGATATTGCCGTGTTCGCACTCACAACTTATCGTAACGAATTCAAAAAATTCGGAATTAAAACTGACGATCGCCGTCGGCATATGTATTTAGTTGGGAAAACCGGTATGGGTAAGTCGACTATTCTTGAAAATATGATTGTCGACGATATCCGCGCGGGGCACGGTGTCGCCGTTGTTGATCCTCATGGTGATCTAGCCGAGAAGATAATTGAATACATCCCGAGTGAGCGCATTCAAGATGTTATTTATTTTAATCCTTCAGATATTAATTTTCCGATTGCTTTTAATGTTGTTGAGCAAGTTGAGCCGCATCTTCGGCATTTAGTTGCTTCTGGTTTAATTGGTGTTTTTCAAAAACTTTGGGCCGACTCTTGGGGGCCAAGACTTGAATATATTTTACGTAACGCAATTCTGGCGATTTTAGATTTTCCGGGCTCGACTTTAATGGGCGTTGTTCGAATGTTATCTGATAAGAATTACCGAAAACGAGTAGTCTCAAATATTCAGGATCCAGTTGTTAAAGCTTTTTGGGAGAAGGAATTTTCTGGTTATGCGGATAAATTTGCTTCAGAGGCCGTTTCGCCTATTCAAAATAAAGTTGGTCAATTTTTATCAAGCTCACTGATGAGAAATATTATTGGTCAAGTAAAATCTTCAATAGATATTCGCGATATTATGGATAATGGCAAAATTCTGATTATGAATTTGTCCAAAGGAAGAATTGGCGAAGATAATTCGGCTTTGCTTGGGGCGATGATGATTACTAAAATTCAGTTAGCCGCCATGAGTCGAGTTGATGTTCCAGAAAAAGAACGTCGCGATTTTTATTTATACATCGACGAATTTCAAAATTTTTCAACAGATAGTTTTGCTAATATTTTATCAGAGGCGAGAAAATATCGGCTTAATTTAATTTTAGCTCACCAATATATTGAACAATTAAGTGAGAAAGTAAAACCAGCCGTCTTTGGTAACGTCGGTACAATGGTTGTTTTTCGCGTTGGCGCCGCTGATGCTGAAGAATTAGTTAAAGAATTCACACCGACTTTTGTTGAAGAAGATTTGGTTAACTTGCCGAAGTATGAAATGTATTTAAAATTGATGATTGATGGCATTGCTTCTTCACCTTTTTCAGCGAAGGGCTTACCTCCCTTAAGAGCCGATGAATCTACTTTTAATACTCAAAAAGTTATTGATTATTCGCGTGAGAAATATGCTTCAGAAAGGGTCGTCGTTGAAGAAAAAATTATGCGTTGGCATGAAGT
>JBBSAU010000092.1:0-3385 GCA_038251925.1 Patescibacteria group bacterium
GGGAGAGCGTCCAATGGCGTCTGATAATAAAACTTTAGGTCATTTTACTCTTGATGGCATTCCTTCAGCGCCACGTGGTATTCCTCAGGTTGAGGTTAAATTTGATTTGGATGCTAATGGAATTTTAAATGTTTCGGCAACTGATAAAGCGACAAATAAAGTTCAGAAAATTACCATTACTGCTTCAAGTGGATTATCAAAAGAAGAAATTGAAAAAATGAAAAAAGAAGCTGAGCTTCATGCTGAAGATGATAAAAAGAAAAAGGATGAAGCGGAAATAAAAAACCAAGCTGACGCTGTTGTATTTACCATGGAGAAAATGATTAAAGAGTCTGGCGATAAAATGAAAGCGGAAGATAAAAAAGAATTGGAAGATAAAACAGCTGAGCTTAAAAAAGTTAAGGAGGCCGGTGATTTAGAGGCAATGAAAAAACAGATGGAAGAAATAAATACTATTGCCCAAAAAATTGGTGCCGCTATGTATCAGCAACCAGGAGCAGGGGCTCCGGGCGCTGAAGCTGGACAAGCCGGATCTGAAGCTGGAAATAGTGAAGAGAAAAAAGATAGTAAAGAGAATGTTGTGGAAGGCGAGGTAGAAGAAAATAAAGAAGAAAATAAAGAAGAAACAAAATAATTAGATTATCTATTAATAGGTTGCCTCTTTTCGTCAACTGGCGGATCAAAGGGATAAATGTTAAATAAAGAATTGCTCAAGATAAATGGATTAAATCCTTAAATTAATTATGCCAAAAGATTATTACGAATTACTGGGAGTATCGAAGTCTGCCTCGGCTGATGAAATTAAAACTGCTTTTAGAAAACAGGCGCACCAGCACCATCCGGATAAAGGTGGTGATGCGGAAAAATTCAAAGAGCTCAATGAAGCTTATCAAGTTTTAGGTAATGCTGAAAAACGACAACGCTATGACCAGTTTGGAGCAGCGGCATTTAGTCAAGGCGGTGGAAATAATGCCGGTGGAGGATTTGGTGGCTTTGGCGGGCAGGGATTTGGTGGTCAAGGTTTTGGTAATATGGATTTTGAGGATTTAGGTGATATTTTTGGTGGTTTTGGCGATATCTTCGGTTTTGGGGGTGGTCGCCAAACTCAGAAAAAACAAACACGTGGGCGAGACATGGAAATGGCTCTAAGTTTAGATTTCATGGATGCTGCCTTTGGACTCGAGAAAGAAATCAGTTTTTCAAAAAATACGACTTGCGACCGCTGTCACGGTGATGGCGCAGAACCTGGCGCAAAAGTCGAAACTTGTAAGACTTGTAACGGCAGTGGTAGAGTAACGCGAATTCAGCGAACTATTTTAGGAAATATTCAGGCCCAGGCAACTTGTTCTACCTGCGATGGCGAAGGGAAGATATATAGTCAAAAATGTACTAAATGTAGCGGTAGTGGCGTTCATCGTGAAAATGTAAAAATTACAGTTCGAATCCCGGCAGGTATTAATAATGGTGAGTCAATTAGATTAAGTGGACAGGCTGAGGCTGGCGAGAAGGGCGCTCCGGCCGGAGATTTATATCTAAGGATCAAGTTACAGCCTCATAAAAAATTTGTTCGAGACGCTTATGACATTAAAACTGAAGAAAAAATTACCATTAAACAGGCCATTTTAGGTGATAAAGTAGACGTCGAAACGATACATGGGGTAGTTAAATTAAAAATTCCTGAAGGTACACAGTCTGGAACAATTTTTAAGTTAAAAGAAAAGGGAATAGCGAAACTGCATAATCGAGGGATTGGCGATCAATATATTAAAATAATTGTGAAAATCCCAAGCAGTGTGACTAAGAAACAAAAACAATTGCTCGAAGAGCTTGGTATTTAAAATTAAATTAGAATTTAATTTTTTGTCAATATCTACGTAATTTTGCCTTTTTTATTGACTTAAGCTCTCTGAATGCTATAATAAAGCTGTATTTAGTAATAATTATTGAAATTTATGTGTAATTGGCTAAAAAAACTATTTGGAATCAAAGAAACTTGTGAGAACTGTCATCATTGTGATAATTGTGGTGATAAACATGAAAATCATGATATTGAAAATACAATTGGTGCTCAGACCACTGAAGTAAAAGTTGAGCCAATTAAGACTGAAAACACTGAAAAAGTTCAGTAATTTTATATTTGTAAATTAAGAAACGCGTTTTTTCGCGTTTTTTTTAAGTATGTTTATTGATACCCATGCTCATGTTAATTTTGCCGCTTTTCGTGACGATGCCGAAGAGGTAATTCGTCGCTCTTTGGATAATGACACTTGGATGATTTTAGTGGGAGCGGAATTTAAAACTTCAAATCGAGCCCTCCATTATGCTAATAAATATGAAAAGGGTGTCTATGCAGCTATTGGTCTTCATCCAGTTCATTTAGAAGAAGGCCCGATTGATAATCAGGAAGAAGATAATTCTTATAGTTTTATGCCCCGTTTTGAGGAATTTGATTATGGGAGTTATGAAAAACTAGCTAAATTTGAAAAAGTTGTAGCGATTGGTGAAATTGGCCTTGATTATTATCATCTTGACCCAACCAAAGATGTCAGTGCGGTGAAAAAAAAGCAGCATGAGGTTTTTGCTCAACAACTACTACTAGCTCGAAGCTTAGATTTACCTGTTATTATTCACTGCCGCCAAGCCCATGACGATTTAATGGAAATTCTTCAAGAGTTTAAGAAAGAGTACGGACACATTATTCCAGCTGATAGACCCTGGGGAGTTATCCATTGTTTTTCCGGAGATGAGGATTTGGCTTGGAAATATTTTAAGTTAGGGCTTCTTATATCATTTACTGGTTTAATTACTTTCAGTAAGCAATGGGATGACTTAATTAGAAAAATTCCTTTAGATAAAATAATGATTGAAACTGATACTCCCTACATGACTCCCGAACCATACCGAGGTGAAAGGAACGAACCTGTTTTAGTTCAATATGTTGCTAAAAGAATTGCTGATATTAAAAGCTTAAAGATTGAAAAAGTAGCTGAAATTACCACGAGAACTGCTAGAGAATTATTTAGAATTTAGCCTGGATTATAGTAAAAAATTAAAAATAGTAGAGTTGACAAGTAGGCGATTCTGCGCTATAAGAAAAGAGTAGCCTTTGATTTTTAAGGGCCCTTAAGCCCTTTTTATTTTTGCCTTAAGATTATGAAAAATGAATCTTGGGCTCTGGCTTTAAAAGTAATGGTAAAATTATCATCTTGGATTGCTTTCCCGATAATTATTGCTACCTTTTTAGGTCAGTGGCTCGATAAAAAATTTGGGACAGAGCCTTGGCTATTTCTCGGGACAGTTTGTTTTGCGTTCTTGATTTCTATGTACGGCCTAATCGTTAACGCTCTGAGCGAATTTAAGAAGATAGACAAGGAATACACCGATA
>JBBSAU010000093.1:0-3317 GCA_038251925.1 Patescibacteria group bacterium
CAAATTAAGTCGGTAGAGATAAAAATATTCATCAGTAACTGAGGGCTTTGTATTTTTCGTTATAAAAGTGAGACTAGGGTCATATTTATCAAGCGGCCAGACTGATATGATTACTAAACTTTTTGGTGCGTTTTCTAGTTGACGATAATGACTTATTAAATTATTTCTTAAGAACTCATAAGGAAGCAGTGGCCCATATTTTGATTTATAATCCCAGGTCATATATGTTCCCAGTCGTTCTTCTTCCATTTGGTAAAATTCTTTACCAGGTAAATATGGTAGTAGTGCGCTGCCAGCATAGGCCGGAAAACTAACTATTTCTTCGTTCTTTAAATTATTAGCACTTAAGTAGTTAGCCATTTCATGAGCGCCGGAATAATTTTTATTCCTGTTTGAATAATAATAGTAAGCGCTATAGATAACACTCCCACTTAAACAGAAAATTAATAATGCCGCGGCGATAAATTTGCCAAATTTTTTCGAAGTTTTTTCTGTCTTCTGGTAATAATTATCTAGCCACCAAGCAAAAACGAAAGTCATTAGAATTAATCCGTAATGGCGCAAGTATCCGGAATACATAAATAGTAAAATAAATAACATCCAGGCGCTGCTTGCTAAGAAAATTACTTTTGCTTTTCTTGTTTTTAAAAGAAAAATAATTATGATTGGCCAAATAAGTAAAAATATCCAAAAGTAAAAGTTGGGGATATAAGCTACGCTTAAGTATGGCAAAAGTGCGATTGTCGCGGCTCGGGCTAAAATTGTGATACCGGTGGTCGGAAATGTCAGTGAGGAATATAATTGCCCCGGGTATGGTAAGAGAATAAAAATCACAGATATTTGAGCAAGTATCATAATAATGATAGCGAACAAATATTTTTTCGCGTCATGCTTTTCTTGGAGCGACTCAAGAATAAAAAATAAACTTAAAATCGCGCAGATACCGAGAGTTTGAATACCCGTCCAGGCAAGCAAGGCTATTAGTAGGGAATATATGATTGGTCGCTTGAAGCGATCTCTGTAAAAATTAGCCACCAGGAAAAGAACAAAAATAATTAGGCTGTAGTTTCGGGCGACAACTGAGTATTCAAATAAAAAGAAAAAACCGAAAGGTAATAAATATTTAATTGATTTCGGCAGTGAAGAAAAAAATAATAATAAAAAAACAGCCCCGGCAGCAATTAAGTAATTCAAAATAAATTCAAAAGAATAGGGGAGACCGAGACTGGCAAAGGGGTGTAAAATTAAATGCCAGAGGGGCGGTGTTCCTTCATAAGGCATTTGCTTAAATATATTAATGATATTTAAGTCACGGGAAATTAACCAACTTTGCGCTTCGTCGCGCCAGGGTTGGTGATAAATTGAAGCAATGAAAGTAATAATTAAATATACGCCAAAAATAAGCCAATGATCTATTTTATTTTTAAAGCGATTTTTAAGCATATATTTTTTTGCTTTTAATTATTTTTTTACTCATGATAAATTTCTTCGGCGTTAACATTCCAGATATTATTTTTGTCGCTTTGGCCCAGAATAATATTATTGACGGCGGTCATTGCGCTAAGCATTGAGTGATCCATATTATTATAACGGTGAAGACCGTTACGACCGATGCAAAATAAATTATCAAAACCACTAAGATAGGTTTGAATTTCTTTGATTTTTGAATAAGAACCAGTATAAGAAGGATAAGCCTTTTTTATTTTAATAACGGTTGAATCGAGGACATCACGCTTATCTATTATCCCCATTTGCTCAAGTTCGGCTATGGCGAGCGACTTCATCTCCTCTTCATTTTTTTGCCAAATTTCATCAGTCTCATTGCAAACATATTCCGAGCCGATCCAAACTTTACTAAGGTCTTTGATTAAGTATGGACTCCAATTGTTAAAAATTTGTAGACGACATATTTTTACATTTGGCTCCTGAATATAAATCCAAGTGTCAGGGATTAAATTATTCAGGGTCTTAATTTTAGTTTGGTTATTTATTTTAAGTTTGTCGAGTAAAAGGCCGACAGTAATAAAATCACGATATTCTAAATTAGAAGCAATATTTTTAATTTCCAAGGGAGCATCGCTAAAACAGGCTAATAAATCTTTAAGAGCCATTGAAGAAAAGAAATAGTCGCTGACGAATGATTTTAATTCGTTTGTTTTTATGTCTTTAGTTTTGATTTCGATAATTCTATTATTTTCTTTTTTAATTTTAACGACTTCGTGTCCGAGATAAATTTCACCACCGCGTTCTTTAATTATTTCAGCCACCCGGGTCCATAACTGGCCTGGCCCTAGTTTTGGGTAGAAAAAGTTTTCAATCAAACTAGTTTCTACTTTTTTTCCATTTTTGAAGTTGTTTTTAAATATGCTCTTTTTTAAAGTATGAATAATCGCCGTAGTGATAGATAAACCTTTAATTCTTTGGGCTCCCCAGTCAGCCTTTATTTTTTCGCAAGAAACGCCCCAGAGTTTTTCCGTATAATCTTTGAAGAAGGTTAAGTAAAGCTCGCGACCGAAACGATTAGTAAAAAAATCAGCTAAGGATTGTTCTTCTTTAATTGGATAGATTTTAACTTTAAGATAACTTAGGGCTATTTTTATAATTCTAACAGCGCCCAGATTCTTTAAAGTATCTAGGTCTAGAGAAATAGGATAGTTAAAAAACTTTTTTAAAAAAAAGATTCGCGACAGTCTATTTCTAGCTAGCATAACTAAATCAGTTTTTTCAGGATCGCCTATGTCAGGTGCTACCGTTTTGGATAAAATTATTTCTCTTTTTAAAAGAAGATCATCTTGGGATGGTCGGCCTTGTAAAGGTAAAATATTAAACCACCAGTTCATAACTTTCTGAGATTTTGAAAAAAAACGATGTCCGCCGATATCGATAAGGTTACCTTTATAGTCAATTGTTTTTGAAATTCCGCCGACTTGTGAGTCCGCCTCTAAAATAATTGGCTTAATGTCAGTTTTAGTCAGTAGTTCATAGGCGGCCGTGAGCCCCGCTGGTCCCGCGCCGATAATAATTGCAGTTTTATCCCCATGATATCCCCGTATATTTTCCATAAAAATATATATTTCTAATATGTTCTAATTATATATTATATGATCAATATATAAAAGACAGATAATTAAATTTATGGCCTAAATTCGGGCATTTTCCCGCTGTTAGTTAGCCCTTGACATTATTTTTAAAACAGCTATAATTCATAACAGTTAAAACAGGGCTGTATAAGCCGTAAATAATATGCAAAAAAGTATAAGAAATCATGTTAATAAGCGATTCTAATAATACGCTATTTTGCGATTAATAGAACCGCC
>JBBSAU010000094.1:0-3239 GCA_038251925.1 Patescibacteria group bacterium
AGAGAAAAACTATTTGGCATAATTAAAGAAAATGTTTTAGCGGTTGAAATCGGAATCGTTGATAATTTAACAATCGATAAAATTAATATTTTGCAAGCTAGTTTTTTAGCCATGCGTCGAGCTATAAAAAAACTTAAAATAGAACCTGACTACATCTTGACTGACGGTAAATTTAAAATTCCCAAAATAAATCAAGCGCAAACCGCAATTATTGGCGGAGACGGAAAAGTCTTCTGTATCGCGGCGGCTTCTATTATTGCTAAAGTAAGCCGGGATTGGATGATGACTGAAATTGATAAACAGTATCCCCAATATGACTTTATAAAACACAAAGGCTACGGCACTAAGGCTCATTTTGCAAAAATTGCCGAACTTGGGCCCTGCCCGCTTCACCGTTTTAGTTTTAGTCCAATCAAAGAGATGATCGAAAAATGAGTAATCGACAATAAATTTGAAAAATCATAAAAAAATCCCTCATTCAAAAGGGATTTTTTTTATACATTTTTAAATTTATCTCTTACTTTTTACTCGATCATTTTCAGTTAAAGATTTTTTACGCAATCTAACGCTTTTAGGAGTAACTTCTAAATATTCATCCTCATTGATAATGCTTAAGCCACGTTCCAGTGATAAATCCCAAGGTGGAGTTAAAGTAATGGCGTCATCATTTCCGGATGAACGAACATTGGTTAACTTTTTACCTTTAATCGGATTAACCGCCATATCATTTCCCTTAGCAACATTACCGATTACTTGACCTTCATAAACATCGACATTCGGAACAATATATAAAACACCGCGATCCTGTAAGTTCCAAAGAGCAAAAGCCAAGGCTTTGCCGGTTATCATTGAAACCATAGAACCAAGTTGATTTTTTTCAATTTCCCCCGCCCAAGAGCGGAAACCAATAAAATGAGAACATAAAATTCCTTCACCTCTAGTATCCACTACAAACTCATCGCGATATCCTAAAATCCCGCGAGTCGGTATAGCAAAAACAATTCGGGTTTGACCGTTGTGAGTTTTCAAATCATTCATTAAACCTTTGCGACGTGACATTTTATCAATTACCACACCGGCGCAAGCTTCCGGAATGTCAACCGTAATTTCTTCATAAGGTTCTAATTTCTCGCCGTTTTCTTCTTTAATAATTACTTGCGGTTGAGAAACTTGAACTTCATAACCCTCACGACGCATATTTTCTAGTAAAACCGCAATATGAAGTTCGCCACGACCAAAAACTTTATAAAAATTTGTATCGGAAAAATCAATTTTTAAACCAACATTAACTTCGAGTTCTTTTTCTAAGCGCTCTCTTAATTGACGATTAGTAACATACTTTCCTTCACGTCCCGCAAATGGTGAATTATTAATTAAGAAATTTAAACAAATAGTCGGCTCATCGATTGAAATAGCTGGTAAGGCTTTTTGATCGGCCGATTCAGAAATTGTTTCACCAATATAAATATCAGATAATCCAGCAATTAGAACAATGTCACCCGCAATCGCTTCTTGAATTTCTTTACGAGCCAGTCCATGAAAAGTATATAATTTTGTAACCTTGCCGGGACGAGTATCACCATTCAAATTTTCTACAAATACCGCCTGACCAGATTTAACTTTTCCCTGATATATACGAGCAATAGCACAACGACCTAAGAAATTATCATAAGCTAAATTAAAAGGTTGAGCGGCCAGGGGCATATCGATCATGTCCTGAGCGGCTGCCGGAGCGACGTGTTCGAGAATTAAATTTAAAAGAGGATCAAGATCGTCAGCCAATTTATCTGCTTCTAAGCCTGCCTTTCCAGTTTTACTAATAGTATAAATAACCGGAAAATCCAATTGTTCGTCAGTTGCACCAAGATCCAAAAATAATTCATAAACTAATTCCGAGACCATGGCCGGTCGAGCGGCTGGCTTATCAACTTTATTAATAACCACAATTGGCTTTAGGCCTAATTCTAAAGATTTTTTTAAAACAAATTTAGTTTGTGGCATTGGTCCCTCTTGAGCGTCAACGACCAAGAGCACGGAATCAATTGAGCGCAAAACACGCTCTACTTCAGAACTAAAATCGGCATGGCCAGGAGTGTCGACGATATTAATTTTAGTGTCTCTATAAAAAAGACTGCAATTTTTTGCATAAATTGTAATCCCTCTTTCCTGTTCGATTGAATTACTGTCCATTGTGACATTATCCAAAACCATTCCCGTTTGACGGAGTAAAGAGTCGGTTAAAGTTGTTTTACCATGATCAACGTGGGCGATAATGGCAATGTTTCTAATTTCCATATATTTTTTAATTTTAAACAAAACAAAACGCGACGTATTATGTCGCGCGGGCGAAGCAAAAACTGCTTATATATTACTAGATATCCTAATTAATGTCAAATGTCACCAAAGCTGAGAAAAAGGCATTTTTACAATTTATAAATCTTCTCGTCTCCGCTCAGCATATCTTTAATTTTATAGCTTTTTTTAGTCTCTTCATCGCTACCTAAAATTATAACTTTAGTGATCTTCTTTTTGTTCGCCAATTCCAAAGCTTTACCCATTTTCTGTGAATCAAGTCCAAGAAGAATATTAAAGCCTTCACCCCGTAATTTCTGCGCCAATTTATTTTGCTGCATCTGAAGCGAAATATCTAGAAGTGGTAAATAATATTTTTCAGTTTGTAAATCAGTAATTTTAGAAATCAGATTCCAACTCTCTAAAAACAATCTAGTCGTTTCATCTCCCGGCGCAAAACCGACTGCCGGAAAATTCTTTTCACCAAAAATTTCAGCGAGACCATTGTAGCGTCCGCCGCCAAACATGGCTCGCTTATTTTCCGGATTTTTATCAAAAACCTCGAAAACCATGCCGTCATAATAATCAAAACCACGAATTACTGCCGGATTAAATTCAATTAAGTCGGCATAACCTAATTCTGTAAGTGAATTAATAATTTCCATTAGCTCTAAGTATGGCTCCTTCAACTCCGGCGTATCAATTATTAAATCTTTCAAACCGGCATAACTAGTGCCGGACATAAAGAAAATAATTTTCTCAAGTTCTCCTTCTTTTACTCCCAAACCGATTAAACGCTCCTTAAACTCTTCTTTACTTAATTTATTATATTTATCTAAAATACGAATAAACTCAACTTTATTTTTAATATCTATTTTCATCATTTTGAAAACGCCTTCAAGCAGACTTCGACTATTCAAACCTAAGACAAAAGAATTTTTCGGTGG
>JBBSAU010000095.1:0-3199 GCA_038251925.1 Patescibacteria group bacterium
AAGTAAGCAAATTAAATTAAATGAGCTTCTTTTTGCAATCCCAAATCTTACTCATCCAGCAGTTAAAATTAGTGATAACGATGAAGATAATCCGATTCTGGAAACTTTCGGAAAACCGACTGAATTTAAATTCAGCCCAAAAGACCATGTTGAGCTTTCATCCGATTTAGACTTGATTGATTTTGAAAGAGCAACTAAAGTTAGCGGCGCAAAATTTTATTTTTTAAAAAATGAACTAGCGCTTTTGGAATATGCACTTATTCAATATGCTTTAAATATTCTTGTGGCTCACGGTTTTACTCCATTTATAACTCCAGACCTTGCAAAAAGAGAAGTGGTTGAAGGAATGGGTTATAATCCACGAGGTGAATCGACGCAAATTTATAATATTGAAAATTCGGACTTGTGTTTAATTGGAACGTCTGAAATTACTATGGGTGCTTATCATCAGGATGAAATTCTTGAAGAATCAGAATTGCCAAAAAAATATGTGGCCGTTTCGCATTGTTTTAGAACTGAGGCTGGAGCTTATTCCAAATTCTCTAAAGGAATTTTTAGGGTACATCAATTTACAAAAATAGAAATGTTTCAATATGTTCGACCCGAAGAGGCTGAAGAGGCCCATCAGGAATTATTAGATATTGAAAAAGAAATATTTAAAGGTTTAAAATTGCCCTTCCAGGTGATTGATCACTGTAGCGCCGATCTCGGCGCGCCATCAATAAGAACTTTTGATCTTGAGGCCTGGATGCCTGGCAAACCAGCCGCTGACGGTAGTCAAGGTGCGTGGGCGGAAGTAACTTCAACTTCAAATTGTACTGATTATCAGTCACGTGCCTTGAATATTAAATATCGTAAAAAAGGCGGTGAAAAAGAATTAGTTTATACTCTTAATGGAACAGCGATTGCAATTCCGCGTTGCTTAATTGCTATTTTAGAAAATTATCAGACCAAAGATGGTTCGGTTAAAATTCCTGATGCATTACTTCCTTATTTACCTAAAAAATATTCACTGATTAAAGTAAAACAGAAATGATAGAAATGAACAAACAAAAATTTACTCAAGTCACTTTACTTGCTATTTTTTTAGTCGCAATTATAAGTGGTATATTATTTCCGGTTTATACGTCGGCGTCAGCGTTGAAGTCTACATACCCACGTTTGGCTAATTACTTTTTAAAGTGGGAAATTACTGACTCAGAAGCAATTGAGCTAGCAAGATGGGATTTAGTAATTTTAGATATGGAGGTTCAGAAGAATAGTCCAAACCAACTCCGAAAAATTCGTTCTCTGAATCCCAATATTATTATTTTAGCCTATATCAACGCTGTCGAACAAATTGATAATCCTCAAGACTATGATCGAGCTGAGCTTAGAAACACTTTAGCAAATAATATAATTAGCAGCTGGTGGCTCAAGGATGCAAGTGGTCGCAAAATTTCTAATTGGCCTTATAATTCGATGCTTAATTTAACCGATAGCGCCCCAACTGATCCGAGTGGTAATCGTTTTAATGACTATTTACCGAATTTTGTAGTTAATCAAATAAAAAGTAGCGGACTTTGGGATGGTGTTTATTTTGATAATACCTGGGGAGACATTTCTTGGCTAAATGGAGGCAATCTCGATACTAATAATGATTATCAGCGTGATGATAAGACTATGGCAGATAAAGCTTGGTCCTTAGGTTTTACAAAAGTACTCGCCAAAACTCGAGAATTAGCCGGGAGGGAATTCATAATCGTTGGAAATGGTCGCGTATATGAACCCTATCAAGCCTTGCTCAATGGTTCGATGCTCGAAAGTTTTCCATCGAGTTGGGAAAACGGGGGTACCTGGGCAGGTTCCATGAAAACATACTTGAGTCTACCGTCACAGAACGCAGTCCCAAATGTTTCAGTTATAAATGTCTCTAATAAAAATAAATTTGACTATCGACGTTTTCGTTTCGGTTTTACAAGCGCTTTGATGGGTAATGGATTTTATAGTTTTGACTATGATATTACTGACCACGCCCAGGCGTGGTGGTATGATGAATATAATATTGAACTCGGGACTCCACAATCAAACGCGTATAATATGTTAGTTAATCAAGGCGCGGAAATTAAGGCGGGTCTTTGGCGCCGAGACTTTAAATTTGGAACTGCAATTGTAAATTCAACAAACAAAGAACAAACCTACGTTTTTCTTAAAGAAGAAATGGAAAAAATTAAAGGCACACAAGATCCAAATTTTAACACCGGTTTAAAGATAAGCTATTTGAAGCTGGCTCCTCAGGATGGAGTAATTCTTTTACGTCGAAATACCGTTATCAGCGACAGTGCGTTTATAAATGGTTATTTTTACCGTATTTTTAATTTTCAAGGGCAACAAGTTAGAAACGGTTTTTTCCCTTATTTAAGTAATTTTCCAGGTGAGCAATCCATAATTATTGCTAATCAAAATTCTACAGTTCAAGATGTCAGCCTCAGTGCTGGCGCCGGGCAAGTTTCCTTACAGAAAAATGGAGTCAGCTTAGCCAATTTTTTCCCCTATGCCAAAACTTACAAGGAACGAGTTAATTTAGCAGCAAAAATTAGCGATGGTTTTATAAATCAAGTTGTGACTGGACCAACAAAGGGTGGTCCGCAGGTTCGTATATTTCGACCAGACGGGAAGTTATTAGGAGATTTCTTTGCTTATGATAAAAATTCAAGAGGCGGGGTAAGTGTTGCTTTGGGTGATGTTGACGGTGATGGTCAGGATGAAATTGTTACTGGCCCAGGAGCTGGGCTAGAACCTGTTATAAAAATATTTTCAACTAGGGGAGTTTTAAAAAATAGTTTTTTAGCCTACAGTAAATTATTTAAAGGAGGAGTTAGCGTTGCCATTGGTGACGTAAATGGCGATGGTAAATATGAAATAATTACTGCTCCGGGTACTGGCGGCGGACCACAGATAAGAATATTCAATGATTCCGGGGTAGCCCTTAAGAGTTTTTTTGCATATGATCAAGCTTACCACGGCGGTATTACAGTTAGTGTCAGCGACATTAATGATGATGGGGTTGATGAGATATTAGCCGGTATTAAGAATTTTTATTAATAATTATATGTACAAATTTATTGGTCGTCATTGGCAAAAAAGAAGAGAACGATTTTATTTAAAAAACCGTTGGCATCTAGTCTTGGATTTCTCTTTAGGAATCATTATTGTTATG
>JBBSAU010000096.1:0-3186 GCA_038251925.1 Patescibacteria group bacterium
GAGTTTAAATTCCTCAGAATTTATTAAAATGACAAATTAAGTGAGCCACGAAAATAAATAGATTAATTAAATTATTATGTCAACTATAATTTCACTAATTTTAATAGGACTTTGTTTGCTGATTATTTTAGCGATAATTTTAAAAAAGTTTCCAGCACTGGCCATACTTGATGTTAATAATATGCCCGGCGAAAAGGAGGCCAAGTTTAAAGATCAAATTATTAAGCAAAAAGTTGAAAGAGACTTGGCGCGCGTCGGTGGTAAGCTTGGTCGCGTTTGGCTTTTTATCGGTAAAAGAGTCTCAAATTTTTTACAGTCTTCTCAAACTCAATTAAAGAAAGTAAAACATAGTTATAAAAATGCTGTCAAAATACCGCATGTTGAAAAACAGAAAAAAATTAAAGATTTGTTTGTCGCCTATGCGGACTCTTTAAAAAAGGAAAATTATCCCGAGGCTGAAGAAAAATTGGTTGAAATTATTAGTCTTGATCAAAAAAATATTTCGGCGTTTTTTAAATTGGGTTCTTTATATGATGAACAAAAAAAATGGTCTGAAGCCCGTCAAACATATCAGTATGCTTTAAAACTAGCCCATCAATTCTCTGACGACGAAAGCTTAATGGCTGAATTAACGATTCAAGAAATATATTTTTCGCTTGCTTGGATTGAAAGGGAGTTCGGAGATTTAGAAGCCGCGCTTGAAAATATTCGTGAAGCTCTTGAGTTAGAGCAGAATAGTCCGCGTTTCCTTGATTTAATTTTGGATTTAAGTATAATGAAAAAAGATAAAGAGTCGGCGCTCTTGTATTTAGAAAAATTAGCGTCGGTTAATCCGGACAATAATAAATTATCAGGCTTTCGAGAGAAAATTGAAAATTTATAATTTTACTTCTCTTTAATAGCGCCGTCTTAGCTCAGCTGGTAGAGCATTTCCATGGTAAGGAAAAGGTCTCGGGTTCGAATCCCGAAGACGGCTCAGTAAAAAAATAAGCGCCTTTTTTAGGGCGCTTGTTTTGTTTAGTTTTTCTACGAATAGTTATTTTGTTTATTTATTATCGAAAAAATTCGTAGATTTGGTTGTCGTGCAGATCTTTGACTATTTCTCCAATTTTTTTGAAACTAGTTAGGGAGTGGTGCGGATTCGCCAGAAAAAATATTTTTAAGCAAGCGTGCTCTTTTTTGATTTCAAGAAGAATGTTCATAAGACTATGTTCAGCCTCGTGCCAGTGCATGTTATCGTCCTGCAAATCCATGTTCCAGGGATTTGCACAGATTATCACATCGGCCTGTTTTAAGCGCCTCATTAGGGCTTTCCTTTCGGGGTGAATAAATCCACCGTGGAAATGGAATTTTAAAGTTTTACCTGGAGAAATATTTTTAGAAATTTTTCTCGCTATTTGGCCCTCTTTTCCAAAAACAGGGTGGGATCTTGTACCATCAGGAAAGTCTCCATGCCAGAGTACTACCCGCCATTCATTAAGGGATCTAGTGTTCATATTTATCGGATTAAATTGTTAAAGAAAATTTGTTTGTCCTTCAGCTTATAATAGTTTTACGTAATTGTCAACGCGTTTCTTTATTTTATGTTTTTATTTGCTGGTTTCAGTAAAAGTCGCTTATTTTCAAAAAAATGAGTCGATCTGATGCTTATTGACAAAAATAATAAAAAATGATAATTTAATTTTAAATAATGAGGTTCTAAGACCTTATTAAAAAATGATCTTTAATAATTAAATAATTCACAGAAATATAAACAAAAAAATAGGAGGAAAAATGGTACCTATGATAGTAATGCTAATTCTCGCGATTATATTTATCGCCTTGCTGATGTTGTCCAGCGATTTTAAATCCTATGTTATCCGAAAGTTGAGAACAATCTCTGCTTATCTGCCAGTAGTTTTTGGCATAGCAATAGCCTTAATGTTGTTAATTATTTTAGGAGCATTTATTCCTTGGCCTATCTTTAAGGCCATTACTTTTCTATTTTTAGTGGCCATGACTTTAGGAATTTGGTTTCCGTTTGGCCTACTACTTCGAATTTTTCGAATTAATAGTGCCGTGTTTCCAGTTTGGATTAAAGCATTTGTGGCTTGGATTTGTTTTATCGCATTCTTGGGAATTATTTTTCCGAGTCTAATGTCAAAACCAATTGTTATATTTGGAGCGCTAATTTTATGGGGATTCTTTTCGGGCTTAAGTTCGAAATTCGATGTCTTAAATAGAGTTACTCCTTATATAGTAATTATTTTACTAATTTGGGTATCCTGGAAGTATGTTGCTCCAAATTCATTTCGGGCTACAGCGCGTTTTTTTCAAGCTCGTTCTGAGTTGCTTTATACAAAAGCCGATAGAAATAGTATTGAAACGGAGGCGAATGCCAAAGCGACCTATGGTCATTTATTAAAGGATGTGAACGTCGCCTATAAAGTGACTCTTAACGATGAGAAAATTTCCACCATCACGGACATGCCAATTTTTTTGAAAAGAAATTCGGTTTTCCTGGTTGTAAATCATCAAAAAGAAAATTATGCTTATGATGGTCAATCATTTCTAGAGATTAAACTCCCTAACAGCAATGGTTCTTATGTTACGGGAACTAAAATTTGGATAGATGCGGATTTAATAGAAGTAGGGGATAGAGCCGAGATTGAATCTGATTTGCAATCAGCTGGAAATTCAATAAAAAAACAAGAACCTGAGGAGCGTACATCGCAAATGCTAGTGAGCCCTGAACCAATAATAATCAATGGTACTAAAGTTTTCAATCTTAAAGCAGGAGAATTCACACCTTGGTTCGCAAGTCCAGATGGGGTTTATTCAGATATGTACATATCTTCTCCGAGTTTAGATTTTAGAAGTTATGTCAGTGATGGCACGGATTATCCAGGCGGCTTTGCTTATCCAGTAAAAAAACATTGTTATTGGCGAGTAAAAGCCTTTAGTGATCAATTTGTTACTGTAGTGGTGGTAGCGCGAAAATAAGCAGTGTTTATTATTAGTATAGAGGACAAGAAATTTGTCCTCTTTTTATTTCCTTGGTTTATTGGTTTAATACCCAAAAATAGTTGGTAAATTATTTATTATATTTAAACCAATTATACCAAAGTATAAAAGATTTTCTATGCGCTTTAGACAACCCCCGATGAACTCGGAGGTTGTTTTTTAAATAGGAAAATAAGCACTCCA
>JBBSAU010000097.1:0-3144 GCA_038251925.1 Patescibacteria group bacterium
AATTCTTGATCTTAAAGACCTTATACTGGTGAATTACGATACCCTGAACCAAACGCCAACCAATTATAATGAAGTCAGCAAACAGTCGTTCCTGGTTCTTCCCGGTGAATATTACGCTTTATCGACCGATAGCGCCATTGTTAAAAAGTTTTATAAGTCCGCCAACCCGCAGGCATTTATCAATATGGTTTCTTTCCCTTCGATGAATAATGACGAAGGTCTTGTTGCCCTTACCACTAAAGGCGGGAAAGTAATCGACCTGGTTACCTACACATCGGCTATGCAGTATCCATTGTTAACTAATGTGGATGGTGTTTCGCTCGAAAGGATCAATCCCGAAAGGAGTTCGAAGGACGCTACCAACTGGCATTCGGCAGCAGAAGCAGTGGGTTATGCAACGCCCGGCTATAAAAACTCGCAGTTTTCGGCCACTGTTTCGGATGCAAATGAAATCACCCTTTCGCCTGATATTTTTTCGCCTGATAACGATGGTTACAATGATAATCTGAACATTGCATATTCCTTTGCTGCTTCCGGGAATAATATCAGCATCACTATTTATAATGCCACCGGCCGCGTTGTCCGCAACCTTGTAAACCACGAACTATGCGGCACATCAGGCACTTTTACGTGGGACGGAATTACAAACGGCCGTCAAAAGGCTTCTATCGGAAGATATATTGTGTTTGTTGAAGTATTTGATATGAACGGGAATGTGAAGAGATATAAAAAGGGGACGGTGCTGGGAGGGAAGCTTTGATAGGAGCTTTATTTAATCGAATATTTATCTGTGGCGGTGGTGTTGTATAATAGTTACATCCACGTATTAAAGACAGAATTTTTGGCCAATCCGAAAAGAAATATAAATGGCACTATATGATATTCAATCGGAAAGCCCAAGCGGGTGCGCATTTTATTTTCTGACTCGTGCGGGGCACTGGTATAATTAGCCAAGGCGAGTTATTTTTATCTTTTGAGGTTTGCCATAATTAGTTATAAGCTACTTTTGAAGTTAACTCACCAATGGTTTTCGGCCGCACATTTCAGGAATTGAGACGCGCACAAACTGGTAATACAATATGTTGCTTGGTATAATTGCTAATAATTTTATATAAAATTACCCTCATTTGTATTAATGACTATTTTTCTTCTTATATTTGTAAGAACAGTTCAGATTTGAATTTAGCTATTTCAAATTTTGAACAGAATATTCTAAATTTTACTATAAATACTAGCAGTTCTATTTTGAAAATAATGTACAACTCGAAATTGAGTTGTAAAAAAATCAAACGAAAAATTCAATTTTAGATTTCAAAAGCCGGGGCCCAGCCTTCCCTATCCTTATACATAAGAAAGCCTCCCTGTGAGGCTGACTGACCAAACGCTAATTTAACCGAGTACGAACCTGACCACAGAGAGGCGAAGTAAAAGTAACAAAATTATTGGTTAATTGATTAAGCGGTGTTTTTCGATTTACCACGCAGGTTTTCATATGCAGTTGCATATGCCTTGTTGACTGCGAGAGTGGAAAGATTAAGCAGCAGATATGCTGTATTAGCAAATCAAATTAAAAGAATTGAAATGAAAAAGCTATTAATTTTATTTATCCCGGTTATTATCATTCTGACTGGTTGCAAAAAAGAAAAATCGATACCTTCAGATGTTTCCCAACTTAAAGATGATTACAATCAATTATCTCAAAAAGAAAAGGAAAAAAATGCAGAACTTTTTTTTGAGGCTGTTGAAATTCTTCCTAAGCGAAGAATTAGCATAACTGATGGTAAATACGCTAAGGTATTTTCTTTGAGAATACATGATCCTAAATACATACCTTTAATAAGTTATGCATTAAATGGTGAAGAATTCACAGATGATGGGAAATGGAATGATTTAGTTGCTAAAGATGGTGTTTATACTTCCATTTCTGTAGAAAATTCTGATATAAATCCTGTAGATTATAATCCAAACAGCTCTTTTAAATCAGAGAAATTTAAGTACTCTGATCAAAATAGTAATCTAAAATCGATGATGGGGGGTGAATTTGGCTGTAAAATTAGACGTTCATTTACTGGGAAAACTATCTTAGGTTTTTCTTGTGAAAATAGTTTAGGATGTATTGAGCTATATGATTGTAGTTTTAAGTTCACATGGTAATTAATTAAATATTCGATTCCTCTTAATTGAGGAATCGAAATTTAAATTTATTTATAATGTACAAATTACTTTTTTGGGTTTTTATTTTAAATTTTATTTTAAAATTAGCACTTATAAATATACCCTTTATAAGTTATGATATCCTATTTATATTATCTCGTTTCTTGTTAACTCTTTATATTATATTTATTTGGTTTAAGCTTAAAAAAAATGCTTTTGATTATAGAATACTTTACAGTAAGAAATGGATAATCTTAAGTGTTTTGTTAACTTTAGTATGTTTTTTAATAATCACTAAAAATGTAGAAAATAAAATTTTACCCAAGTATTATCTGTTTTTAATTGAATGTCTATGTGTAGGTATTTTAGAAGAATTATTATTTCGATACATCGCTTTTGACTATTTTTTTTCTAAAAGCAAAAAATATGGACAAACTGCAGCATTAGTATCACTACTTTTCGCACTTTTTCATATTTCAAACTTATTTTCTGGGGCCAGCATATTTTCTGTTATAAATCAAATAGAAGCAGCATTCTTATTTGGGCTTTTGCTGCAATTTGTTTTCTTAAAAACAAATAATCTTATCATAATTTCAACAATTCATGCATTAATTAACTTTATAGGTTCAAATTCTAGTGTTGAAAACAATACAATAATTGAACATATTGCTTTTCATGATTTTATTTTTAATCAAATTTTAATAGTATTCATTTACATTATATTTATTCCAATATACAATTGGGGACTAAAAAACCATTTGGATTAAAATCTTAAGCCAAATATATAAAAGGCCCAATGCATAAAACCGATAAACCCAATCTATCTCACCGTCTCATACACCGTCAGAAATTTCAACCCCCTTTTAAACTCCTCAAAACCGATTGTTTTTGGGCAAGTTACGGTAACCGATTGTCCCGGAAGTATATCCATAAAATTATCCGAGAACTGTACTTCGCTGTTGGTGCTGGTTAGGAAAAGGTTTTTAGCCA
>JBBSAU010000098.1:0-3075 GCA_038251925.1 Patescibacteria group bacterium
ACATTTCATATTATTCTATAACCCTATATTTTGTGGCTATTTAAGATGCTAACCACTAAATGTTGTGTTTCTATCTCAATTTTAGCAAAATTAGACCCTCGGGTCAATTTAGCTAATCTTAAGAAAAATATTAAATTATTCAGAAGTTATACACAGACAGATATAAAATCTATTTTAATTAACAAAAAAAAGTCGCCAAACGGCGACTTTTTAAGAATATTTTTGAAATTACCCCATCTTCTTCCGAATAAAGGTCGGAATATTTAAATCATCATCATCATTGATTGGTTTTTCGGCTTTTTTTTCAAAGGCCGGTTTTACTGGAATATTTTTAAAGACATTAAATTTGCTTTTATTTTTATCAACTTCACTATTAGACATCATCGGCTCTTTATCAATTTCTTTTTCGATGATAAAGGCAGTTGGCGTATAGGTTTTACTCATTTCATTTTTTTGGCTCTTGCCATGACCATCAAAACCGGTTGCAACAACCGTAATCTTAATTTGGTCCTTCATCTTTTCATCAATTACAGCCCCAAAAATAATCTTCGCATCCTCATCGGCTGCTGAAGTAATAACTTTCGCCGCTTCTGAGACTTCAGTCATACTTAAATCTGGACCACCAGTAATCGTAAAGACTATTCCTCTAGCTCCATCTATCGACATATCAAGCAGATTAGAGTTAATCGCCTCTTTAGCTGCCTCAACCGCCTTATTCTCGCCTGTGGCCATCCCAATGCCCATTAGAGCAGAGCCAGCGTTCGACATGACTGCCTTAACATCGGCGAAATCCGCGTTAATAATACCAGGAACGGTAATAATTTCAGCGATACCCTGAACGCCCTGACGCAAGACATCATCTGCAATTTTAAAAGCTTCAAGAAGCGAAGTTTTCTTATCAATTACTTGTAATAATTTATCATTAGAAATTGTAATAATTGTATCAACTTTATCCGCTAATTCTGCATAAGCTCGGTCAGCAATGTTTTTTCTCTGCCCACCTTCAAACATAAAAGGCTTAGTTACAACCGCTACGGTCAGCGCTCCCATTTCTTTCGCGATTTGAGCCACTACCGGCGAAGCACCGGAACCAGTTCCGCCCCCAAGACCACAAGTAACAAAAACCATATCACAACCTTTTAAGGCTTCTTTGATTTCATTTTGTGACTCTTCAGCGGCGCCCTTACCGAGATCAGGATTCATACCCGCACCCAATCCCTTAGTAACGGTTTTGCCGATATGAATTTTTTCATTAGCCTTATTATAGTGAAGGGCTTGGACATCAGTATTGATAGCCACAAAGCCAACGCCACGAATTCCGTTCGCGACCATGCGATTAATAGCGCTACCACCACCGCCACCAACTCCAACTACTTTTATTTTGGCAAAGGTTTCAATTTCTGGTTTTACTTCAGCCATAAAATTATCGTAAGTGATTTAAATTATTATTTAGGCATTATTTTACTAAATAAGCCTTTGGTTTTTTCAAATATTCCTCCTAAACTTTTTGAAAATTTATTTCCGCCCGTACTTTCTGAATCAGTATGACTACCCCAAATAACTAGACCAAGGGCAGTTAAAAATTCCGGATTTTTTACTTTATCAATAACGACGTTAATATTTTTTACTTGACCGACGGCCGCTGGTAATCTTAACTTCTTTTTAGCCGATTCAACTAGAGCGTCCAAGCTCGCGCCACCGCCGACAAAAATTACTCCGGCTGGCAACATTCCCGAGCGATCAATTCTTCTAAATTCATTATCTATTTTTTCAAATATTTCTTCAACTCGAGCATTAATTATTTCTGAGACATATTTACGCGAAACCAGAGTAATGTCATCATTTATTTCTTCTTCTTTTACGAGTTCGCTAACATCTATTTCTTCACTTTTATCTAAACTATCAGGTATCGCGCTGCCATACTCGCGCTTAATTCTTTCGGCTAAATTTATTGGGCATCTAAGCCCAATCGCAATATCAGAAGTTATATGCTCAGCGCCGATCGGTAGAACGGCAGTATGGATTAAATTTCTTTCCTCATAAACAGCGATTGAGGTGGTTGCAGAACCTAAATTAACTAAAGCGACGCCAAGCTCTTTCTGCTTTGAACTAACAACAGCTTCGGCGGCCGCTAGTGGCCCAAGAACTAAATCTTCAATTTCAAGTCCAGTTCTATAAATTGCTTTTGTTAAATTTTTAATCTGTGTACTTAAACCCTGAACAATTAAAGTTTCAACTTCTAAACGGATACCGTTCATTCCAATTGGATCTTTAATATCACCTTGGTTATCAACAGCAAATTTTATTGGAATAACATGAAGAATTTCATAATTTACCGGAACCGCTAAGGCACGCGCGGCTTCGATCGCACGATTAACATCATTTTCACCAATTTCACCATCACTTCTTCCAACAGCAACCACACCTTTGGATCGTTCACATTTTATATGAGGGTCATTAATTCCCACCCAAACCTTAGTAATCGGCACTCCGACCAGTCTCTCTGCTTTTTCTAAACAGGCTGAAATCGAAGAAGTTGTTTCTTCAATGCTATTTACAATACCGCGACTAACGCCGGCCGTAGGAACAGAAACAGCCCCAATTATCTGGAGCTCTTCTCCGGTTAAACCGGGAATTTTTTGACCGATTACCAGCCGAATTGAAGTTGAGCCAATGTCGAGGCCGGCAATAATATTATCTTTCATAGTTATGACTAATTAAATAAAAATATGACAATCTAGAGATTTGTAATTGCTGTTAATATTATACAAAATTTCTGGAAATTTAACAATTATTTTTTTAAGAAAGTAGATTCAAATACCAATTAATTATTCTCTCCCCCCAAATTAAGGTAATAATAGCCCCAAAGGCTAAAAATGGTCCCAAGGCAATCTTTGTCTTGCCGTTTTTTCCTTTAAACATTAAAAGACTAAGACCAACTATTGAACCAATACAATAAGTTAAAATGAAAATCAGAAAAAGTTGCCCAAAAGTCGGAAAACTTAATCCTAGTAATAATCCTAGCCAAATATCACCTTCTCCTAATCCTTTTTTTCGAGTTAAAATATATTGAAT
>JBBSAU010000099.1:0-3070 GCA_038251925.1 Patescibacteria group bacterium
ACCTTTTTCAGCGAAGGGCTTACCTCCCTTAAGAGCCGATGAATCTACTTTTAATACTCAAAAAGTTATTGATTATTCGCGTGAGAAATATGCTTCAGAAAGGGTCGTCGTTGAAGAAAAAATTATGCGTTGGCATGAAGTCTATGAAGATGATACGCCTTCAGAGCCACAAGTAAAAAAAAACTTAGCCGGCGGACCTAATGCCCCATTTAGGCCAACTCCGTATGCTCAACCAGCCGTCACAGCAACTAGTAGGCCAATAAATACAACTCCAATTAGCACGGCGCAAATAGTAGCACCAGAACTTACTCAAACTACGACCACTTTAACTAAGACAACAACCTTTGTTCCGCGGGAACAAAATCGTGCGGTAGCGCCAACCCAAGCGAATGTTCAGACTCAGACCCAAAGACCTATTCAAACTCAAGCCCAAACTCAAGCTCAAGCTCAAACTCAAGCGCGTCCTCAATACGTTGCGCCCCCTCAAGTCCCGACTCCAGTTCAAGTTATTAATAACCCAAAAATTGTTCGCAGTAGCGCCTATGATACGCTTTGTGCTAGTTGTGGTCGTGAAACTACGACAACCTTCATTCCGGATGGTATTCGTCCGGTTTACTGTAAAGAATGCTTAAGCAAAAAAAAGGAAGAAAAACGCGTGGAGCTTGAAAAAAGGCATTTAGCTAAAGAAATTGAAAAGAAGCATCTCGAGGAAGAAACCGTATTAGTAAATGAAGCACCCTCAATGTCTCTTTCTGATTTAAGTAATGCTCGACCGGTTGATTTTCGCGGTCGGGAAATAAAAAACGAGCGCCTTAACTCTTATCATCAAAAAAACGAAAGCAGCTCACCACTTAATGAATCAAAGCCGATCGAACATGAGCTTACAGAAGGCGAAGATATAATAATATCTAATAATCAATTTTAAATTTAAATATTTATATGTATTTGGTATTTGATACGGAGACAACCGGATTACCAAAAAATTATCAAGCACCCCTTGATGATTTTTCAAATTGGCCACGAATGGTTCAGCTTGCCTGGAGCTTATATGACAGCGAGGGTAACCATTGGGAAAGTTATAGTTATATTATTAAGCCCAGTGGCTATATTATTTCCGATGAAGTCGCTAAAATTCATCGTGTCACTCAAGAAAGAGCCATGGCCGAAGGAGTGGAATTAAGAGATGTTCTGACGCATTTTATTAGCGACGTTTCAAAATCAGAATATTTAGTGGGGCATAATATAGATTTTGATTATAAAATTGTCGGCTCAGAACTACTACGTGAAAAATTAGAAAACCCTCTGCTTTCGGCTAATCTAATCTGTACTATGAAGTCGACTGTCCAGGTTTGTAAAATACCAAGCCCTCGGGGTGGCTATAAATGGCCAAATTTAACGGAGTTATATAAATTTTTATTTAATAGTAGCTTTCCTGAAGCCCACGATGCGCTAGTGGACGTCAAGGCTTGCGCGGATTGCTTTTTTGAGTTAAAACGAAGAGGCGCAATTTAAGCCTTATGGGAGAAACTATAAATTATCTTAAAATTGGTAAAGCAACTGAATTAACAGGTAAAGACCATAAATTTTATCGATTTTTGGAAATTTTGCCTGGTTTTTTGTCTATTTCAACTTTAGCCATTCTTTTCATTCTTTCCTATTTTAAACCGGTTTGGGTGGCTTATTTTATTATTGCCTTCGATGTTTATTGGCTATTATTAGTTATTTATATAGCTATTTTTTTAATTAGTTCTTATCGTAAATTAAACCAAGGCTTAGCTACAAATTGGCAGGATAAGTGCGCTCGCCTGAAAGAGGGCCGTTTTCAAGATAAAGATTTAGAAGAGGTGGCCGCTAATTCACTAGCGCGTAGGGGTCTTGTTTGGACAGATCTTTGGCAGTTAATAGTTCTTCCGACCAGTTTTGAAAGCGTTGAGATTATTCGTAGTTGTCTGCAGGCGCTTGTAAACGATGGTTATCCGACAGAGAGAATGATTGTAAATCTAGCGATGGAAGAAAGGGCTGGAGTCGAGGCGCATGTACGAGCGGATATAATTCAAGCGGAGTTCGCTAATAAATTTAAACATTTACTTATTACTTGGCACCCGGATGGCATCGTCGGCGAGCTTAAGGGTAAAGGCGCAAATCAAGCCTGGGGAATTCGAGTAGTTTGTCGAGAAATAATTGAGAAAGAAAATTTAGATCAAAATAAAATTCTAGTCAGTGTTTTTGATATTGACACAATCATTCAAGCCGGATATTTCTTTGCCTTAGCCTATAAATTTTTAAGCGTAACTGATCCGTATCATGCTAGTTACCAACCGATTCCGGTTTATCATAATAATATTTGGGATTCACCTTTTTTTTCTCGCCTCGCTGCGTCTTCAAATACTTTTTGGCAAATGGTGATGCAAATTCGCGAGGAAAGTCTAGTTACTTATTCTTCGCATTCAATGACATATGTTGCTCTGCGTGAAATCGGTTTTTGGTCAACGACAATGGTCAGCGAAGATTCGCGAATATTTTGGCATTGCTTATTACATTACGATGGCAACTATCGGGTTGAACCCTTATATTATAAAGTATCAATGGATGTGACTCATGATAAGAGTACTTGGAAAACCGCTAAAAGTTTATATAAACAACAACGACGTTGGGCTTGGGGTGCAGAAAATATTCCCTATCTAATTTTTAATACGACTAAGCGCTGGAAAACCGTTAATCGCGGAAAATTAATTGGCCACATTTTTATTCAAGTCTATGGATTCTGGTCATGGGCGACTAATGCCTTAATTATCGCTGTTATCGGCTGGATGCCGATGTTAATTGGAGGTGATCGCTTTAATTCGACAGTTTTATCAGGTAATTTACCAAGCATCAGTTCTAATTTAATGAATGTAGCCCTTATTGGCTTAATATTATCGGCGGTGATTTCTTCATTATTATTACCAGAGCGTCCGCATAAATACACAGCTTGGAAAAATATAAAGATGATTATTGAATGGGTTTTTGTTCCAGTAGTAATTATTCTTTTTGGAGCTATCCCTTGCCTAGACGCGCAAATACGATTAAT
>JBBSAU010000100.1:0-3061 GCA_038251925.1 Patescibacteria group bacterium
CCCGACGATTGCTGGCCGAGGGCCTGGCCCAGGCCCGGAAGTTAGGGGCCGAACTCGCCTGGCTGGAGGTGCGGCCCTCCAATCTCGCCGCCCTGGCCCTGTATGAGTCCTTCGGCTTTAAAGAAGTGGGCCGCCGCCCCCGCTACTACGAGGACTCCCACGAAGACGCCCTGCTTCTCACCCTGGACTGGAGCGAAAATTATTTGCTTAATGAAAAATGAACTTTAATCCGATTTTCATTTTGAGTTAATTGATGTAAAATTGGGCAAAATATCTTTGAGACCGATCTATAATCCATGAATTTTTTAAGATCAATTATAGATTACGAATCAACGCCGGTTGAATTTTGCGAAAAGCAGGCCAATTCGTTCATTTTGAAATCGTCTTCAAAAGAACGGAAAACTCATGGCCAATTCTTCACGCCCGCGGCAGTTGCAAAGTTTATGGCAAACTTGGCGGAATATCGAAAAGATACTTTGAAAGTTTTGGACCCTGGTGCAGGGGTTGGAATCCTTTCATGCGCTGTTTGCGAGGCGGCAGCCAAAAGGAAAACAGTAAAGAAATTAGAAATAGATGCATATGAAAGTGATCCGTCGCTTAATATCTTATTAAAAGAATCCTTCGAGTTTTCAAAACATTGGTTATCTAAGTTCGGAATCGAGTTATCTTATAATTTATTTAAAGAAGATTTTATCCTGGCTAGTCAAAGATCGTTATGGAGAGACCAAATGGTTAAATACGATTTAACCATTGGAAATCCTCCATATTTTAAAATAGGGAAAAACGATGCGCGAGCATTAGCAGCATCAAAATACGTTCATGGTCAACCAAATATCTATTCTCTTTTCATGGGAATTGCAGCTGAATTATTAAAAAATAAAGGGATCATGGTTGTGATTACTCCTCGAAGCTACGCAGCAGGACCGTATTTTAAGCTTTTCCGAAAAACTTTTTTTAAATTGGTACAACCTGAAAGAATCCATATTTTTGAGTCTCGTAAGGAAACTTTTAAAAAACATGAGGTGTTGCAAGAAAATATAATTTTGAAGGCGAAGAAACATTGCAATATCTCAACTATAAAAATATCCATAAGCAAGGGTCTTGAGGGTTTGGAAAAATCTACCATACACACATTCCCAACTTCTATAGTACTCTACTCGAATAGTAATGACATTATTTTAAGATTGCCAAATAATAACCATGATACTGGCTTAATAGACATTGTTGAACAGTGGAGTGGAAGCCTTCATAAGTATGGAATAGAGATATCTACAGGCCCAGTTGTTCCATTTAGAGCTAAAGAACTAATCTATAATGTAAAATGCGACAACAATGATTATGCTCCACTAATCTGGCTACAGAATGTGCAACCAATGTCAATCAAATGGCCATATATTAATTATCGAAATAGCAAAGAAAAACCGCAATTTATAATAATCAATAGCGTTAGCATTAATAGAAAGATTGTTATTCATGACCAAAACCTTGTTATTTTACGTAGATTTAGTGCAAAAGAAGAGCACAGAAGATTAACGGCCTCTCCATTATTTAAAGGTCAGCTTGGATCAAAATTTATAGGTTTGGAAAATCACTTGAATTATATTTATAGACCCAAAGGGGAGTTAAGCGAAATCGAAACTTTAGGTTTAGCTGCATTATTTAACAGTTCATTATTAGATAGATATTTTAGGATTTCAAGCGGTAATACGCAGGTTAGCGCAACTGAAATTAGAGCTATGCCATTACCGTCAATGAATAAAATTAATCAAATAGGGTTTAATTTAAAATTTTATAATAATGTTTCGGATATATTAAAAATTGACGAACTGGTATGGAGTATAATAAATAAAGAAGAAAAAACTCACGATCTGGTTTCCGAGGCATCTGGTGGGTAAGATTTTAGAGGCTCAGAAAATACTTAAAGCGCTTGGATTACCTCCCGCACAATTTAACGAATCAGCCGCTTTGACTTTCTTGTCCTTAGCAAATATTCAGGAGGATGATCCATGGAGGAAAGCCGAACCCCTAAGACGTAGGATACATGACATAATAATTTTTATAAAAGGTGCGTATGGCAAGGAATATGCTGAAAACACTAGAGAGACCATACGACGCCAAGTTATCCATCAATTTGAGCAAGCAAGAATAGTTAACCGAAATCCAGATAACCCATTACTTCCTACAAATAGCCCGAGAACTCATTATGCGCTGACTGATGAAGTAATAAACCTTATTCGGGAATATGGAGGCAAGGGGTGGAATATAAAAATTAAAACTATCTTGGGTTCTCGGAAGAGTTTATGGGAAATTTACCAAAAAGAAAGACAACTAAAAATGGTCCCTGTAAAACTTCCAACAGGGGATAACATATTACTATCTCCTGGGAAACATAATGAACTACAAGCATCTGTAATTGAACAATTTGGACCTCGATTTGCTCCAGGATCACTCGTTGTTTATATCGGGGATACGGCAAGAAAAACCCTACATTTAGACGAAAAACTTTTCGAAAATCTAAAAATACCAGTATCAAAACACGATAAACTCCCCGATATTGTCTTTTATGATAAGAAGAAAAATTACCTCTTTCTAATAGAAGCCGTTACCTCACACGGTCCTGTTTCACCGAAAAGACAGTATGAACTTGAAAATATGCTCGAAGATTGCCCAGCGAAAAGGATTTATGTTAGCGCATTTCAAAATTTCAAGGAATTTAAAAGACATTTAGCCAACATAGCTTGGGAAACCGAAGTATGGCTATCAGAAATCCCCGACCATTTAATACATTTTAATGGCGATAAATTCTTATAATCGCACAAATGGCAAAAATAGTTTGGGCAGGGAATCTTTATTCAATAATTCCCTGCCCAAATTTATTTCTTAATCATATGAACTTTAAGCCATATTACTCTGGCAGCCACAGCCGCCGGGGTGTTCCCGGGGGCTGGTGGTCAGGGTCTTCGCAAGATATTTCTCCACCAGGGCCTCCGGGGCTTCCACCGGGGCGCCGGCGATGACTTCGATGCCTTTATGGGCCAGGAGCCCCTGGGCCTTCTCACCC
>JBBSAU010000101.1:0-3043 GCA_038251925.1 Patescibacteria group bacterium
GAAATAGTTTTAAGCAAAGAACATAGTGAATATAAATGGATAAAACCGTCGCTATTTAAAAAATTTGAATCGATTCTAGCGCTTCAAAATGAAATATCAAGTTACTCTAATAAATTTACTAGCGATCATGAAAAATTTTCAGTCAGTCAGAAAGCCGTTTTAATTCGAAACGGGAAATGTTTAATTGCTGAAATTAATCAGCGTCCCGGGACTTGGGACCTACCAGGAGGAAGAATTGATGTCGGTGAAAATAAAGAAGAAGCTTTTAGACGAGAGATTCGTGAAGAATTAGGTATAAATAATTTTAAAGTAATAGCTACTATTCATCACGACGCTTGGCATACCCCACTTGGATTTGCTGTCTGTGGTATCGTGAGCCTAATTACTAGTGATGAAGAAATTACCCTTAGCGATGAGCATACAAAATTTATTTGGATCAGCGAAAATGAAATTGAAAATTACAAATATATTTGGCCGCAAATGGCAGAGATGATTAGGCGCGGTTTTTCACTTGCCCTTGAAAAAATCTGATTTTTCTGTTATAATTTATGAATAATTAATAATAAATATATGAACACATTTATCTTAATTCTCTTGATCGCTATCTTTATTCTTGCGATCTCATTAAAAGTAGTTAAACAATACGAACGCGCGGTTATTTTTCTCTTAGGAAAATATACTGGCATGCGTGGACCGGGATTAATTTTTCTAATTCCAATTTTTGAAAAGATGGAACGAGTTGTTTTACGAACCATTACTATGGATATTCCATCTCAAAAAATTATTACGCGGGATAATGTTTCAATTGATATTGCCGCCGTTGCTTATTACCATATTGTTGATGCCTCAAAAGCGGTTATTGCCATTGAAAATATTTATCAAGCAGTCAATCAAATCAGCCAAACAACTGTCCGAAATGTGGTCGGACAATTTACACTTGATCAATTGCTTTCACAAACAGCCCAAATTAATGAACAAATAAAAAATGTCATTGATACTCATACTGAACCTTGGGGAGCGCAAGTAACTGCAGTTGAAATTAAAGATATATTTTTACCTGATAATATGCAAAGAGCAATGGCCAAAGAGGCTGAGGCTGAACGTGAGCGTCGCGCTAAAATTGTAGCGGCTGAAGGCGAATTTCAGGCTGCCGAGAAGCTTGGTCAAGCGGCGGATCTTATTTCTAAACACCCGGTCGCTCTTCAACTTCGTACTCTGCAAACTATGGCCGAGATTAGTATTGAAAAGAATTCAACCATTATTTTTCCCGCTCAATTTATGACAACGGTTGAAGAGGCCATGAAAATGATTCGCAGAGAAGAAAATATTCTAAAATAATAACGAACCCAGTCAATAAAAAAGTATCTCGAAAGAGATACTTTTTTTTGTGAATTTATATATTTTTCAATTTTATTTCCAAACAACTATCATATTTTTTTTGATTGTTGGATTATCTTCATGATTTCCGGTCGGATAAGCCCTAATAGCTCCATAGAATAAATTAATATCATATTTATAAAGCTCTCCATTCCGGGTTCCCGGATCGTTAGTTATAAAAATCTTTTTTACTGGATCATAACCGCGAATTAGAACCATGTGATTTATCGGACCAGGTTGAGTGAAATTTGGGTTTTTAAGCAATTGACCATTCATTGGTGTTATCACCAGGTTACCCTTTTTAAGTTCCGTAATAATATCTTCAAGGGTTATATTATTATACACAGCAGCCAGTTGATAATTAAAGTAATCTTTAATAATCCAGTTTAAAGTATCAACTGTCGAAACATCACGAAATTCTTGATATTTTTCCAAAATATAATCAGATGCGCCTAGTATTTCTTTTAAAGCAAGGTCCTTCGTTAAGGTTTCGCCACGCGCCCATTTTACTGCCATTAGCGAAGTTGCCTCTTCGCAGGCGTCTTCCTGTCTTAAATCTTTCCAATCGCCAGATGGAGCCTGGGAAGTAAATGGAACATTTTGAAGAATTAATTTAGAGTCCGAAGAAGATGAGAAAGATGGGGAAGATGAAAACGACAAAGAATTAGACACGGAGAAGTGATTTAAATTTTCATTTGATATACCTAAACCAAGACTACTCATAATTCGAAATGCATCAGCCGGTCTCCCTAAATAATATTTCTGCTTATTTTTGGGATAAATATAATAGGCTTCACCATTTTTTTCGGTGTCGAGTAAAATCAGACCACTAAGTCTAGCGGGGAAGATTTCGGTTTCCGAAATATAGCTATGTGTCGCTCCGAGCGCTAATTTCTTCATTATATTAAAAGCATCGTCAGGCCTACCTAAATAATAGCGATTTCCATCACCTGGATAGACATACCAAGCCTCACCATTCTTTTCGACTTGTAAAAGAATATAACCTAGTTTATCAAGTCCTGAGTTAGCCGCAAGGCTAAAAGAAGGAATAATAAATATTAAAATTAAAGAAATTATTGATAGTTTAAATTTCATAAAATATAAATGATAAACAAGATAAAGCCTCAATATTATGCCATAAATAGGTACAAAAGTAAATAATTTATGTATTTAAATTAATTTATTCAAAAAGATGTTATAATGTCATAAAGAGACAATTTAAATTTTTTAACTTAAAAAATATGAACAAAAAAATCGGTTTAACTTTTATAATGACTGTAGTCATTGTTGGCTTGGCAATCCTACTTTTTGAAATGAATTCTCAAAAAATAAAAAATAACCCAATGCCAGACACTTCCGATTCAACATCTGAAACTCAGAAATCTGATTTTGTTTTTAATCCCCGAAACTGCAGCTATACCATTGAAGATAGCTTAGTTACTTTAGTGGATGGAGTTTCAACTCAAATTATTCCTGGATCCGAAGAAAAAACAATCACTACTTATTTCGGAAATGACGTAAATGGAGATTTTAATAATGACGGCTTGACTGACTCAGCCTTTCTTCTAACTCAAACCACTGGCGGGACGGGAGTTTTTTACTATTTAGCCGTAGCGTTGAACGGAGCTACTAGTTGTACTGGCACTAAAGCAATTTATCTTGCCGA
>JBBSAU010000102.1:0-3015 GCA_038251925.1 Patescibacteria group bacterium
CCGTTCTTATGGCCATTTTTTCTGACTATTGAACTGTTGCAATAAAAGCACTTTTTTGATTCATAACCTTTGACCCGCTTTAAATACAGCAATATTAAGGCTTACAGAGATTTTTATCCTGAAAAATGTCCATTAAGCCTTTCTTTACTATACTTATTCGCACAAGATTGTGATAGAATTGAAAAAATGAAAACAAGACCTATAATTTTAGTTCGCATTTCGTTTGATTTTAATAAGTGAAAGGGTAGCTTTATCTGGATTCCGCTGGTTTTGTTTAGCCGTTATAATGCCGACGGGTGTAGGAATAAATATATCTTTTTTATAATCACTAGTGAATTTCAGTTCACCCAATACGTTTAATTCAGTGTCTAACATAATTACAGACCAGGAATCCCCGGCATCATTGGAAGCTGATTTTTCGTGCCTGTGCTTAACAATCCGGTAGTAAACATTTTCAAACGGATCATAAATGATATTGATATATTTTGGTTCCTCTGCTACATAGTTTTTTAAATAAAGCATATCGAAAAGCTTTTCGTCAGGATAGGGATTGAATTTATCAATATAAATACTCCTAACTTTTTTTCGTAATAGCAAAGTGGAGTCGTGATAAAGCGAAATGTTATCGTCAGCACCAAACGAGACACAAATATTGTTATTTTTTCCAATACAGGCTGAAGGTAAATGGTCATTATAACTATCACCTGTAATTATATATTTTTCGGGAAAATCACTTATAGCTTTGCATTGCAATGTAATGCCAATTATTTTAGCAAGTAGTATTGGCTTAACTGCCCGGTAATATAAAAGCCTGTCTTTCTTTAGTCCTATACCTATAATGCTGCTTACATTACCATAATAAAATAATCGTTTTTATATTCCAAATCGGCAGGAGGGAATATAATCGGAGAAAATGATTGATCCAAATTAAATGTATTTAAAATATCACCCTTGCGATTTCTCAAAATTATATGCTTGGTCCCAATTTTCAATTGATAGATGGAATCATCCGTTTTAAAAAAGGTTTCAAAAAAGTATTCCGTCAAATTTAAATTCTCATCAGATCGTTTAATTAAAGAGTCCTTGTTCAGGTTAAACATACTGGTTTTCCTTTCTTTCAAGTCCTGGAAATATAACTGAAAACTGGAATCTGAATGACTTTTTGAAATTTCATTTGGAACAGATTCGATATATTGGAAATTGAAGTCAGTTTCAAAATCTTTAAGTGTATTAGCAGAAAAGATGATGTTTGCTTTTTTTTCAGAACAAGAAAAAAGAAAAAAGGAGCAGAGTAAATAAATTGTAAGGCATTTGACATTCATACATTTAGATTTTCATGATGATTATATAAGACTAAATGTGGGACTAAATCCCACATTTAGTCTCAGTTTATTCGTCTCTATTTATTATTGATTACAAAAACGCATTTTTCAAGACCTTTCCAATCTGATGAAAACTTGACACTTTTTGGTAATCCTATATAATAATCATATTCATCATTCGTACCAATTTTATGGTATAGAACTATGTCTGACTTCTTTAACCCTTCCAACGCTTCAGGTAATTTTATGATTTGCGGGAATAATGTTAAATAGTCACCATTGTTAAAAAAATCAGCAACCTTATTGCTTATGAATTTCTCAATAAAATCATCATGTGTAGTCTTCAAATATGCATTTGATGATTTTAATACAGGAGTTATTATAACTGTTGGCAGGCAGTTCCCAGGAGGCTCTGCACATCCATATACAATATGCCCATTCGTATTTTCATACAAAGTTCTCATAGGTTCAGTTGCCGTAATCAGATTCTCCTTGTTTATTGTTTGCTCTGATGAAATAGAATCATTCTCCTTTTTGCAACTACTCATTGAGACCACAATTGAACAGAACAATATGACACAAATGCTAAAAAAATAATTTTTAGATTTCATTTTATTAAATTTAGGAATTAGAAATTCACCTATTCAGGTGTTTTATTCCTTCCACTTTCGCAGTCAACCAGGCTTATGAAATTGCATATGCGAACCTGCGTGGATAGTATTTTAGCACCAGTCTGAAATCTACCCATAATGTTGCTTACCTTTGTTGCGCCTCTCTGTGATTTGGTTCGTACCTGGTTAATTTTGCGATTTGTCAGTCAGCCTCACAGGGAGGCTTTCTTATATATTATATTAAAGCATAGGACAGGCTAATCCCGGCTTCAACAAAAAGCGTATAAATTTTCTTTTAATTTTTTTATTCAATGTCTGGCGGTGAGTGAAACCCTGGGTATGAGATTCAATTTAAAAAAATTCTGTAAAATATCGTTTTACTAATCAGTTTTTATAATAATGTTGTTCTAAGTTGGGGCGTTTTTTAAAATCGAATAAATGGTTTTAGGTGTACTGAGTTTTAATATCCTTATTGCTGTACAAATTTAGTACATAATTATTGTTAATATGCAAATATGGGAGGAGGGTATTTCAAAAAAGTTATTAACAATTTATATTTATAACACCCTATAAAGCAATAGATTATACATAATAAAATAACGCAACATACAAATAAGTATGTCGGAATGCAATAGTGTATTATTAAGTGCCAGTGTTATCAAAGCGTTTACTTTTTATAGTATACACTCGCTTGAATCAACCGGCCTATACAATGTAATCCAAAAAATTAAAAAAGGTTATATGTTTTTGTGTAATTCAGAATCATTCTACATAAAAAATCAGAGTTTAAATGAGGGCCAGCAATGTAATTTCCCGAAGTTATAGTTTGGAGTAAAGTATTCACGAAACCACGAAGGCACAAATTGCACACGGGAAATTATCTCACTGACCCTTCGTATCTGTTGTGCCTCCGTGGTAAAAATCCTCAAATTTAAAGTTCCATACAGTAAAAGGAATATTTCAATCTGATGATTATTCAATGATAAATACTACTTTTGAGTACTTAATTTTATATTCATTTCCCGAATGCTCACCATCGACCAGATTAAAGCACCTATAGCCTCCTATATCGAAGAGTTTGA
>JBBSAU010000103.1:0-2965 GCA_038251925.1 Patescibacteria group bacterium
GCTAGTCGCGTCGGGGGAAATGAGGAAATTATCGGAGTCGAGAATTGTTTTGAACTTAATAATTTAGCTGACTTTATCTCTAAATTAGAAATAGCTATGCCCCTAAATAAAATAGCGCCCGATTTCTCGAGCGAGGAGATGACTGCTAAATATTTGAGTATCTATAATTAATATTACATAAATAAAGGGGAAAATGTCTTGTTATTAAGTTTGTTGATATCTTCCTTGCCAATATCAACAAACTAGGCTAAAATGTTGATATTGATAAATAATTTTTATGTTTTAAGATTAGATAATTTATAAAAATTAGCTTATATTAAATAAATATTAAGTAAATTAGCCATAAATATTTAAGGTTATTACCTTAAGTATATATTAATTTTTTAAGGATATACCCTTATGAATGTTAAAAGAAACTTGCAAGTAGCGCAGCTAAGCAGAAAAATAAAAGCTTTTAATAAGCTTGAGGCGATGAAACTATCGCATGGCTGGGTTTATGCTACTAGAATGGCCATGGGGATGTCTTTGGAGCAGTTGGGAAAAATCATGAATATTTCCCCCCAAAGTGTTCGCGAAATCGAGGAAAGAGAGCGTGAGGGAGGTATAAGCTTAAGAAACCTAAATGAAGCTGCCAAAGCCTTTGGCTTAAAATTGAGTTATGGCTTTTCTTCCCCCGACAAAAGTTTGGAACAAATAATAAATTCTCGAGCGCGTCTCTTAGCGGAAAAAATAGTTTTCAGAACTCATAAAACAATGCAACTCGAAAATCAAGCTAATTCTAAATCAAGACTAAGGAAAGCGATTAAAGAAAAAACTGGCGAAATACTTGATAAAAATATTAAAAATTTATGGGATTAATTTTAGACTATACTGACGGAGAATCTCCTTTGAGCGAAGAAGAACGGGAAGATCTAAAAATAAAAAGCATTTCTAGCCGTGAAGACTTAAATGAATTTGAACAGCAGAATATCGAAATGGCTCTAGAATGGGCGATGAAACAAAAAATTTCTCTCAGCCGACTTTTAACTGAAAAATTTATTAAAGATTTGCATTATCGAATGTTTAATCTTGTTTGGGCTTGGGCAGGTAAGTTTCGAAAATCTAATAAGAATATCGGCGTCGATTGGACACAGGTAGCTGTTGAAGTAAAAAAATTGCTTGATAATTGCCTGTTTTGGGTAGAGAACAAAACCTTTTCTAATGATGAAATTGCCATAAGATTAAAACATGGCCTTGTTTTAATTCATCCTTTCCCCAATGGCAATGGGCGTCATTCGCGTTTAATTGCCGACGTCATAATAGAGAAGATTTTTAAGTCCGACATATTCTCTTGGGGAGGGGAGAGTATAAATTCAAATGAAGAAACTCGTTTATCATATCTTAAGGCAGTGCGTGAAGCAGACAAAGGCAATTTCAAACCCTTACTCGCCTTTGCAAAATCTATAAAATAGCGCCCGATTTCTCGAGCGCTAAAATGATAGAGTCTTATATAAAGTTGTATTAGGAAATTTTCTTAGTCCAATTAACTAGAGCGATGAGCATCTCGGAAATTTTTTCTTTTGTGTTTTCATCATTTAACTCGCCGTCCTCATTAAATTTATCTTGAGCCATGCCAATCATTACTTCTGGTTTATTTAAAGTGTGCATATCAAGCGCAGTCATTATTTGGCGTAAGTGAGACTGCATTCTGGCGGTCGCGATATTGCCTATTGAAGCCCCCATAATAGCCGCTGGTTTTCCCGCAAAACTATTGGCTCCCCAGGGACGGGAAGCGACATCAATCGCATTCTTGAGGACGCCGGGAACAGAGTAATTATATTCAGGGCTAGAAAAAATAATTGCGTCGGCGGCCGCAATTTTTGCTTTAAATTCCGTAACGGCGGGGATATTTGTATGCTCAAGATCTTGATTAAAAAGGGGAATATTTTCAAGGGTCATAATTTCTAGTTCGGTTTCCGGGGGAAGTAGTTTAGTGGCCGCTTTTAAGAGGGCCAGGTTATAAGATTCTTTTCGTAAACTACCCGAAATACCCAGTATTTTCATTGTTTTCATATTTATCAACCTTTATTAGATTAATTGTTTAAATATTACGCTAAAAGGAAGGGAATTCTTTAAAGTCTTAAAATATAAAAAAACATGACCCCTATTGACCTCTATTGACCCCTTTATATTTTATCGATATACTAGAGTTATGAGTCAAGAAATTAAGCCCAACGCCGTCTATACGATGGCTGAAACTGAAGAATTACTAAAGATAAGTAATAGCACGCTTAAACGTCTTTTGAAGAAGGGAATTTTAAAGGCGAATAAGGTTGGGAAGCAATATCGTATTTTAGGTTTGGAGATATTAAAGTTAGTCTCGCCGGTGGTTGAAAAGAAAGCGGTTGATGCTTACCTTAATTTAAAGCAGAAGGTAATTGAGAAGACCAGCAATTGGTAGGCTGGTTTTTTTATAAATTAATCGAATAATAATGGTCGACGCAACCCTTGATAAAATAAATAAATACGTTCCTGAGAAATGGCGCTGGGTTTTAAGCCATGAGGGTTTTCGTAAATATTTTAAGAATACTGGGTGGATGTTTTTTGGCCAGATGTTTTCACTTCTCGTTTCATTTTTTATTGGTGCTTGGATTGCGAGGTATCTGGGGCCGAAGAACTACGGGGTAGTTAATTATGTTGTAGCATTTGTCGGTTTATTTGGGTTCATTAGTTATTTAGGAATTGATGGAATTTTAAATAGGGAATTAATAAATAATCCTCAAAAAAGAGATGAACTTTTGGGAACGGCCTTTCGCATGAAGTTGTGGGGTGGTTTCTTTGCTTTTTTAATTAGTTCAATTGGTATTTTTATTTTTACTAACGATCATTTATCCAGAACGTTGGCAGTCCTTCTGAGTTTATCTTATTTTTTGCAAGCGCCGTATGTTATTAATATATTTTTTCAATCTCAAGTTAGGGCCAAGGA
>JBBSAU010000104.1:0-2922 GCA_038251925.1 Patescibacteria group bacterium
CTAAATTATATCATTTTTTTTTCTTACTGCCAAGGAAAAATCAGCTTTTTATCCCCCCTTTTTAAGCAAACAAAAACCGCCCTTCCGAGCGGTCTTAAAATAGTCTAATTTCAATATATTTCTGGTCGGTCGCTAGCGCAAGCTCTCTTCTATTAAAAAACTCCTAATCTCTTTTTCGGTTACCTTACTGCCCGCCTGATAAATGACCTTCTCTGAATAATCAATGTCCTCGAAATAAGCTAATTGTGTTCGAAAAATTTTCTCGTTAAAATTCTCTTTAAAAATTTTTCTCGTTGCTTTTATTATTTCATCTAGGCTATAAAAATTCTTTATAATAAAATATAAATCAACATAATCCTTAAACTTAGCTCTACGCCCGAGCGCATAGGCCTTGAGAGCAGCTATTGTTAAAATATCAGCTAAATCAATAATTTTATTGATGTTTACCGAAAACTTAATCGGAAATGGATAATACAAAAAAGTTACTTTAACTCCTTCAATTATAACTGTTAATTCCCCTTCATGGTCGACTAGAATTCGGCTAATTTTTTTCGTTTTAAAAATTTTTCTCTGTAAATCAAGATTACTGAAACTCTTTATTGAAAACAAATCAAAATCAATCGAAGAGCGATGACCAACTTGAAGCGCTAAAGCCGTTCCTCCCACTAAACCAAAATCTTTATTAAAGGCTTTAAGCCAAGGCAATAATTTTTTTTGTTTTTGACCAAGAATCTCAACGTGCATATTTTTCAAAATAAAATTTAAAATAATTTGCCACCGCCGGCTGATAATTATTGCGCTTTTGTTTTAATTGCTTATTAAAAATTTTCGCTGCTCGTTTAATGCCAATTAACGCTAGCAGTTCTTTAACGTCCGCAAAATCACCAAAGTTCAAAGTGTTTTCTAAAACTACTGCCTCTGAGAGAGAGGCGTAATCAGCCGTTGACCAAAATAAAAATGGTCTTGTTTTTGCGAATTTTTCCATATCCTAATTATAGCAGTTTTTAGTGTTTTTATCAATAAAAACCTCTCTTTACATCTTTAACTCAACGCTTCTTTTCGTCGTGTTAAATGACCCAACTGAATTAAAATACATTGGCGGAAAAAATGTATAATAAACTTTATAACTCGAACCCAGGGGCATGTCGTGAGTGAAAACGGCCGTATCAATTGACGGCGCTGGACGTACCCAGCCTTTTTTACGAAGTTCATAAAGCAATTTTTCCGAACCGCCCTCAGCTGCAAAATAAGCTTTTGTTGATTGCGACTGGACTCCGGCCGCTTTAATGCCGAGCAAAATAATATAGGAGCCACTCAGAGCAACAACGAGCATTCCGGCTAAAATAAACATCGTTAAAGCCAGGGCGCTTCCCTCTTTATCAACTTTAAATAAACCCTTAGCTCCTTTAACTCCGGCAAAAATTTTATTAATTTTTCTAAAATATTTCTTCATAATTATTTATAGTACCGTGATGTAATACTAGTCTGCAGTGTCATTTCCGATTTAAATTCTGCGCTATCAAGCGCATTTGCGCGAAGATTAATGGTCACCATCGGTTGCGAAGTCGATGCGTTTGAACTAATTACAAAAGTCAAATCATCCATTCTTATTTTTGCTGGCGAAATAAAACCGTTAAGTGTCCCCACGCCCGGGGTTGTACGGGTAACCATAAAGCGAAGGTTTCCGGCAGAAGGTGATAAATAATAACTCACACATTCACCGTAATAATTCTTAAAATATAAATTATCACCGTATGGTCCCGATAAAGTTCTAAAAATTTGGTCGTCGCCCAGACCAAGGCAGACCCCTTTATTTTTTTGCGCCATACGCATTTCTTTGGCCGTCACTTCCAAAAAATATTTTAGACTCTCTTGAACATTTTGGGTTGCAATCGCACTCCTCTGCGCGTCAATTGCTAATTTAAAAATACCAGTGACTGATAAAATAATAACCGCAAAAAGCGAAACCGAAACCATGACTTCGATTAAGGTAAAACCCTTATAATTATTAACTTTTTTATCTCCAATCATAGAGTAGTGTTTCTAAATAATAAACGTATTCTCGTCCGTGATCAGACCAATAAATAGTTGCCACTACCCGGATTCCTTCATCGTAGTCCTCAATTGAAATTAAACGTGAAAAACCATTCACCGCACCGCTCGCAATCGGATTATTTTTATACATTCCATCAGCATCTTGCCTCAAATTTCCGTAAGATTTATTCGCACTTAGTAAAATATTAGGAACGCTATCTAGATAATCCATATAATAAGTCCCTGAAGCTAAATTTTCTCGCCAGCCCCGCCCCTCGCGCCAATTATTATCCCGGACGTAGCGAATCATTTCAACTCCCTCCTGAGCTAATTGATAGGCGATGAGCGTATTTTTATTTAAACTTTGGCTTTGAATATTTTGAACTATCAAAGATAGAACGCCGATCATGCCAAGCGAAATAACAAACAAAACCGTAATTACTTCGATTAAAGTAAAGGCTTTTTTTTCTCTTTTATTTTTTTGTGTGCTTTTATTAAACATCCCTAATTTTTGTTTTAAATTTTTACTTTTAATTTATAACCTCAATCAATCCTACAAAATTTACTTGAATAGACTTAATCTTATTTTCTCGTGCGTCTTTTAAATTTACAGTTACGAGCGTTGATGTCGCTATCCCGTTAAAAATATTCGTTCGCGGATCTGGCGGCAAAAAAGTAACGTTAGCCATCGGGTAGCCAGAAACATTACTAGCACTGGTCACAATTGAATCGATTGCGATTCCCTTGGGTAATTTTATAATTCTTGCCCCCTGACTTTCAAGTCCTTCCGTTAGGGCGTCATAGCGCATATACCCAGGGTCGGCTGGCCGACTAGGTCCGGGCTCACTACTAGCTGGCCGATCAAGATCAGCAAACACAACATATTGA
>JBBSAU010000105.1:0-2890 GCA_038251925.1 Patescibacteria group bacterium
AACTATGGTCACTATTAACGACAAAGGAGTTTACGGTTTGGAATTTAACTCTATTATTGACCCCGAACAGCAGCCGCTTAAAGAAATATATATTGATTGGGGGCAAGGTGAGAATAAGCAGCTTATTACCGGTCAAGATAGTCGACCGGCAACGAGCAGTCCTCATGTTTTTTATCATTATTATAAAACAAAAGGCCCGAAGATAATCAAAATTAAGATTACCGACAACTGGGGAAAATTTGGAGAAAGATAGTTGACAAAATAAATTAAAAATTGTAATGTATTGATAATCAAAATATTTGTAATTTAACAATTAAAATTCACTAAAAACAAACCAAAAAATAAACAAGCCATGAAAAAAATCGGAATTTTAAGTTTCTTGGCGATTATGATCGCCCTTTTATCAGTCATTGGTTGTGGTAAACCAAATGATGACCCTAAACCAGATGACCCCAACAACCCTCCGGTTTCAACCTTTAAAGATTCAGTGGTCGTCGAGATTCACCTTTTGGGTTTAAGTGACAACGTCATAATTAGTGAAGCAGCTGGCTGTGTTGCCAATCCTGCGCTTAAAGGTGGCGGTACACAAAAATTTTTCTTTGAGAACAAAAGAGTTTATTCATTAGTATTTCGCGACGATGATGCCAAAAAACTAATAGGCAGTAAAAGCCAGGTTTGGGCTTATTTCACAGCTATGGCAAATGGAAGTGCGGTTACTATTCACACTGTCGAACCATCACCCTATTTTAAGGATGTAGTTCTACAAAAGGGAATTAATAAAGTTGAGATAGAATATTATATATAATATCTAAAATTTTTTTTAGTTACCCTTAAGCCCGTTTAATTTCTTCGTCAAACGAAGATAATTAAGCGGGTTTTTTATTAGTATTGGCCCATGCGATAAAATTTCTATATGTGAGATTTTTGACTTTTTGCTATTTTTAGGTTAATTTGAAGATGAAGTCTTAAATTTTTGATGATTAATTTCATTAGGCACGCATATTAAGAATAATTTTATGGCTAAATTTGATTTACACTTTCATTCTACTTATTCAGATGGTAAATTGTCGATTTCAGAACTAGCCGAAATAATTAAAGAAAAACAATTGGAATTTTGCGCTTTAACTGATCACAATACCGTTGCTGGTGTTTATGAATTAATAAATTCTTTAGAAAATTTCCACACTAAAGTTATTCCGGCGACTGAAATAACCGCGAAATATCAGGATAATGAAATTCATATTTTAGCTTATGATTTTGATATTGCTAAAGTGGCAAAAATTTTAAGTGAGCGCGATGAGATTGTGCGACGAGAAAAAATAGACGAAATGCGGGAGATAATTAAGCTTTTTCGTTTAGCTGGGCTCGAAATCAATGATGGTTTAAAACCATTGGAAAAGCAGTCAGTTGGTCTAACGGTTTCGATCGCTATTTGTGCGAGTCGTGCTAATCAGGATAAATTTTTAGCAGAATTTGGAAAAAATCTAATCCCGGAAGACGTTTATTACATTTATCAAGCGCCAGGGAAGTCTTGTGCAGTGAAGCGAAGTGGCGTAAGTATTGAATGGGTTATCCAAAGATTTAGGGGGATTGCTCGTGACCTTATTATTGCTCATCCATACGTTTCTGTTAGCGTTGTTACTAAGCCGCTTAATGAAGCAGAAATAGATAATCTGCTTGAACTAGGCCTAACAGGCATTGAAGTTTATCATAATAAAACTTCAGAGGAACAGGTAGAGTTTTTAAAAAATAAAGTTCAAAGAGGGCAACTTAGTTATACTGGCGGATCAGACTTTCATGGAAAATTAAACGATACTCAAATTGGCCATTATGACTTGGAGACTCCCGTACCAGGGTTTAAGTTATCAAATTATAAATCATTAAATTAAAAAACCACTTAAAAAAGGCGCATATTCTGCGCCTTTTTCTTTAATTTATCTGCTTTAATGGCTTCATTGAAGAATTCTTTAAAATTACGGCATTTCAAATATTTATCTTGGAGGTTTTTCTGTAAAGGCAAAATATCAGTATATTGATGATTTTCCGGGAATAAATCTTTTTGTAGACACCATGGCCAAAAAATAAAAAAATCTTTGTCTAAGCCTAGTAAGCACCATGAAAATATCTCAGAGTAGCGCCATTTTTTATCATCAGACCATTTTTTAGAAATTTCATTCTTTTCTAGCATTGTCCAAAAGTGAGACAGCGCAATTTCGTGAGCTGTAACTCTTCTTTGCACGTCGGCATTAATCGACCAGCGGCGCGCAACGATGTTCCCGCCCCAATTACTTATACCTTCGTGGTAGGCACTGACAACACAATAATATTTTTTATATTTCCAAGGATAACCGGTCTTTTTCACAACTAAGGATGAGAATTTATTATTAATCGTATTCCAAGATTTTTGATAGTCTATTACCGAATTTTTTAGATAAGGTGTAATTTTTTTATATTTATCTTGGACTTGAGTTTTTATTATTGACGATATATTAACATTTTTACCCCCCGAATTAATCTGGATACTATCTGTGTCAATTCTTAGTAGATTTGTCAGGTTTAAGCTAGTTAGGTCTTTTTTTTCTGGTAAAAATTCAAAAAGCATTTTTTCATCGTACTTTTTGTCGATTTTAAAAATTAAGTTCATAGCCTAAGATAAATTAATAGTTCATAATGTCATTTTACTATTTTTAGGGCATATTTACAATCAATTGATAAAAGATATCGTTGAAAAGCGAGCTATATATTTTAGTTTTTTGTTTTGCCTTTCTTTCTATTTTATTGTATAATTTTAAGGTAGAGTTCGAGAAATATTTTAGAAGTTATGACACTCGACGAAGAAATTAATTCTCATGATGGATCCAGAAATCAGACAGAAGAAACGGCGGATAAC
>JBBSAU010000106.1:0-2875 GCA_038251925.1 Patescibacteria group bacterium
CAAGGCAGTAAGTTCTTTCTCAAGCAGTAAGCCAGCATAAGAAGGCAGATATTTTTTTATCGCGGCCACCGAAGCTTGTTCACGATGGCAGACCGAAAAAGCATCATTAATATAAATATCAGCTAGCTCCGCCAGCTCTTTAGCAAATTTACTGTCGTTACTTAATTCGCCAGGATTAAATCTTAAATTTTCGAGCATTAATATGTCGCCATTTTTTAAATTAGCAACTGCTTTGGAGACTTTTTTACCAATTGTTTCCGGGATAAATTTAACCGGTTTTTTTAAAAGCGCTTTTAGTCGCAAAGCAACTGGCTTCAGAGAATATTTCTTATCAGGAGCTCCTTTTGGTTCACCCAGATGAGAGGCTATTACAAGTCGACACCCGGCTTTTAATAAAAAATCAATAGTTTCAATTCCGGCAACCAGGCGATAATCTTCCTTAACCTTCCCTTTCTCTAGAGCTACATTAAAATCAACCCGCAAAAAAACAGTTTTATTTTTCAAATTTTTAATTTTCTTAATACTTGAGATTTTCATAATGCAAAATATTAATAAAAATTTTATTTAAGTTCGGTTAATTTTACATCTACTTCTTTTTCAAGACCGGACCTTAAATACGTTATGGCAATTTTATCTCCTGGTTTATAATTGGCGACTAAATCAGCTAAATCATTAGTACTGTTTATTTCCTGATTACCAACCCAAGTGATAACATCACCAGCAATTAAACCTGACTTAGCAGCCGGACTATCTTTTGCAATAGCAAGCTTATCGCTCGGCGCATAAATTAACGCTCCTTTTTCTAAATTTAAGTCAGGAATGCGTACCAAGGACAGGTCTAAATAATTTATTCCCAGATAAGGGCGCACAACTAATCCTTTTTGCCAAAAACTTTGCCAAAAAGAATTATAGGCAAAAGCGGGAATAATTTCATTATTAGCACTAACAATTGCTGTTAGATCACCTGCTAGGTTGAAGACAAAAGAATTTTTTTGGATTGCCTCCGAATTACTGGCCAAGGCAAGTCGGGCATTTAAAGAATCACTATTTAAAACGTTCGGTGTCTTTTTAAATGAGGAAAGTGTTGTCGGCCAAACATTATTATTATTATCAATAACAATTAGCGACTGGCCAAGCGAAAGTTCTGATCGAGAAACAATTTTTCTAACAGGTAAATTTACGGCGCCGGTTAAATGGAAAAAAATAACATCTCCCGGAATATTTTTTAAAACAGTTATCTTGTCAATCGTATAAATTTTTCGATCAGCGGCCACGACAACATAATCTTTAAGCGTAAAAGCATCCTTAAGCTCAGCCGGGAGAGATGACATAACCCAGCCATCACTGGAAATAATTAAACCTAAAAACAAAGGATCATCGAGAGAATAATATTGAGGTTTTAGGGGGTCAGAAACAACTTTTTGATTTATCTGTTTAAAAATACTTACCAGCGACGGTGCTAAAGAATTTATAGTTTCGGTAACCTTAAGATCTTGATTAACAACAACTTTTTTTGGATCGCGAATAACTAGATTTGATCTATTGTTATTATTTAAATCAGTTAAATTTACTTCTGGACTAAAGTAGGGTAAAGAAAAATCATTTAATAAATATACTCGAGTTATGATTTCTCCACAGGCGCCGGCCACTAACCCGCTGATAACTGCCAAAACCACCACTAGGAGAATATTGCTCTTTAATTTACTAGGCATAAATAATAGATAGATTAATTAAAGCCACCTGGCCGACAAAAATATAAAAATAATCATAATTGAGCTAATTATCACTGGATAGCGTAGATTCTTCCAAACTAGCTGATCCGTCTCTCGCCAATCATTAATTAAAGTTAAAAGAAAAAAAACAATTGCGATCGACAAACCGAGTATATTATAATTAAGCGGTAAGAAAAAAAGTATTCCGGCAAATTCCGCTAAAAGTAAAATATTAATTCCTAAAAATATTTTTTGCTCACGATTAATTTTATCAGCAAACATTAAAAATTGTCCAAAAAGTGCAATACTTAAAACGACAAAGGCTAACCAAAGGAGAACAAAGGGCCAACTTAAAAAAATTGGCAAACCATACAAATTGGCCCCCAAGGCAAACGTTGATAAAAATGCCCCACTAGATAGTAATCGTTTTAATTTTATTTCTCTTTCAGGCGCACCAAAGGAAAAATAAAAATAAATATTTCTCAAATATGAAAAAATAAACCAAGCATTAAGTAAGAAGATTATCTGTATCCACAATTGGCTAACAAGAATAGTGCTGTAAAAAGAAAAACTTAAGTAAAACAAAGCCGGCGTTATAATGAAGAGGGGCCAAAACTGTGCGCGATTAGACTTTAGTAAGGTGCGAACTGTCAGCGCAATAATTAAAAATCCTAAGCCAAGTGATACGAAAAAAAACTCAGGCCTAAATAAAAATATTTCATCTAAAACCCAAAGAAAAAAAGGAACTAAAAACAAAATAAAATTATTATTCTTCATAAGCTTAAAAAAATTAGGGATTAGACGCCGGATTTATTTCTGGATTTAAGGATTCAGAAACAGATGGCGGATTACTTGTTTCCGTTTGAGGCAAAATCAACTCTCCATTGACCATATTCACTGGTTCAGGTATCCCGCTAGGAGTAGGGTTATTCGTCGTAACTGTCGCTTCCTGTTGGCCCAATAAATCAGGCAGGGATTCAAATTCATTAACTGGACTCGGAGTCGGAGTAGAAGCAGGAGTAGGGCTAATAGTATAATCATTCCCGCCACTAGTCAATATTACGTTTTTAATTGTACTTAAATTGCTTAGGCTATTAATCTTTAAAAACTTATTTGAAAAGGTAAAAAGATTATCATTGATATATAAACTTCTCTTCACGGTA
>JBBSAU010000107.1:0-2867 GCA_038251925.1 Patescibacteria group bacterium
AAAGCGGTCTCACGACTAATCTGGCCCGCTTCATATAATTCTTTGATATGACGATCAAGCGTAATCATGCCGATTGAAGAATTTGTTTCAATCGTACTTTTTATTTGTGCTACTTTTCCTTCTCGGATTAAATTCGCTACTGCCCCGTTATTCAATAATATTTCTCTCGCCGCGACTCGCCCACCTCCCTCGCGGGTTAATAAGCGCTGAGAAATTACCGCTGATAAAACAGCCGATAATTGCGACTTAATCTGTCCCTGTTGATAGGGAGGAAAAATATCAATAATTCGATCAATCGTTTGAGCGGCACTGTAAGTATGAAGAGTGGCTAAAACTAAATGGCCCGTTTCAGCTAGTGTCACGGCGGTTGAAATTGTTTCAAGGTCACGCATTTCTCCAAGCATAATAACATTGGGATCTTGGCGAAGAATATGTTTTAAGCCAGAACTAAAACTTAACATATCCGTCCCTAATTGACGTTGGGAAATAATACTTTTATTAGGTATAAAAACATATTCCATCGGATCCTCAAGGGTAATTATATTACAGCGCCTGGAATCATTAATGTGATTGACCATGGCCGCGAGTGTAGTTGATTTTCCGCAACCGGTCGGCCCGGTGATTAAAATAAAACCCTGTGGTAAATTTAACAGCTCAGTGAGTATCGGGGGCATACCCAAATCTTCCAAGCTTGGCTTACTATCACTAATAACTCGCGCGACTATCGCAATATTATTTTTTTCGTATGAACAATTAACGCGGTAACGGGTATTTTCTATTTGATATCCGAGATCTAAATCTCTTTTATCAAAAAAGCGAATCTTCTGTTCTTTGCTTAAAAGTGTATCTAAAAAACCCTCTAGATCAGAGGCTTTTAATTTTGAAAAATTTCCGTCTATAACAATATCATTGGCATCAACAAGTTGTCCGTCGATTCTAAAAATTGGACTTTGTCCGAAAAGCAAATGAATATCCGATGCCTTTTTCTCGGCCGCTAAATTAAAGAGATTGTTAATATCCATAGTTTTAAAATTTTTTCGACTCGTTTTTACTTATTATCTTTCTGATTGTTTTTACCAATTCATTTTTTTAAGACCACTCGCGGCTGCCTCAACCTGAGCTTCTTGTTTAGAGGAACCCTTGCCGCTAGCAATCATCTCTTCTTCAAGATAAAGTCCAACCGTAAAAATCTTGGCGTGATCCGGCCCAACTTCATCAAGAATTTCGTAGTGAGGGGTGATCCCTTTTTCTTCTTGAGATTTTTCTTGAAATCTTGATTTAGGGTCAAGATAACTTTGATTTTTTAAAATGTCATCAAGCTTTGAAACAACATTAGTTAAAACAAAAACTTTAGCGACTTCTATGCCCTGATCTAAATAAATAGCTCCAATAATCGCCTCAATCGCATTCGCTAAAATAAATTGGCGAGATTTTTTATTTTTGTCTTTTGATTCGCCCTTAGATAAATAAAGATAGGCCTCAACATCAAGCTCGGCGGCAATTTCATAAAGCATGCGCGCGTTGACAAGCGAGGCGCGCCAGTTGGTTAAATCACCTTCTGGAGTATCAACAAAATTTAAATATAAATATTCCGTAACAACAATCTCTAAAACAGCATCACCTAAAAACTCAAGGCGCTCATTATGACCGATTTTAAAATCAGGATGTTCATTCAAATATGAACGATGGACAAGAGCTTGTTTTAAAAGACTATCGTTTTTAAAAGTAACGCCTAGTCGTTTTTGTAACTTTAAGAGTTCTGCGGTTGTCATAAATATTTTTTCGAGGACATATAAAGAGACGCCTACTCGAGTGGCGTCTCTAGAATCTTATCTTCTTCTTTTTTATTTTTTTCTTCTTCAAGTTTTAAAGCATCCGCTTCTTCCTTATTATCTCTTTTCTGGATTTCCGGCTCATCATTATAGAGGGCACCTAAAACACCATTTACAAATTTTCCCGATGCGTCTCCTCCAAAACTTTTTGCAATTTCAATCGCTTCATTAATAACTACTCGTGGTGGCACGGCGCTAAATAATAATTCAAATATACCAAGTCTTAAAATATTGCGATCAATAGTCGTAATTTGGTCGAGCGGCCATTCTGTCGCATATTTCACAATATATTTATCAATTTTTACAAAATTATCTCGAACTCCTGCCACTAAATTCTTCACAAACCCACCATCATCAAAATTTGGAGCAAAATTAGAGAAATTTTCCGCCGTTAAACGTTCAAGATCGCTATCCTTTTTTCCGTTAAAATCCCAAGCGAATAAGGTCTGCAAAGCAATAGTACGAGCTAAATGTCGATTAGACATAAATATTATTTTTTCTTAGCGGCCGTTGTTTTAACTTTTAGAACTTGTCGTCCTTTATAGCTTCCACAAAAAGTGCAAACTGTGTGTGGTTTACGCATTTTTCCGCATTTCGGACATTTAGTTAGAGTAACTTTCTTAAGAGCCAAGTGAGCGCGCCCTTTATGGGTAGCTGCATGAGTCTTTTGTTTCTTTGGATTAGCCATAAAATATAAAATTAGTGATTACACATTTAGTATAACGTAAAGTGCTTATTAGTCAAATTTCACTTTATTTAATTAAGCGATGTTTTTCGGTTTCGGACCCATTATCTTTTCAAATTCATCCTTCTCGATAGTTTCTTTCTCAAGTAAAGTAGCGACAATCAATTCAAGTTTATCTTTCTGAGAATCAATTATCACTTGGGCCTTGGCTTCGCCCTGTTTCATAAAACCAGTAATTTCTTCATCGATTTTCTCAGCAACTCTTTCACTGTAATTACGCTGCTCGTGGATTTCACGACCAAGAAATATCATTTCTTCTTTTTCTCCATAAGTTCTCGGACCCAAATGAT
>JBBSAU010000108.1:0-2731 GCA_038251925.1 Patescibacteria group bacterium
TGGATCAGGTTAATTTTCTGGGGAGCAAGTCTTTTTAGGCAAACAATTTTCCTAGCCTAAACAAGAAGAATTTAACATCGGTAACACCTCTTAAATTGGTCCTAAATAATTTTATTTTAGAGTTAAAAGATTCAGCATTTGCATTAGTACTTCTATTGTCAAAGAAATTGAGGATGTTTTCCATGTGGTTTTCGATCGAATTTACGACCGTGTTAAACTCTTTTACCTTCAGTGCCTCTACCTTTTCTTTCCATTCTGTAAACTTATCTAAGGCAATGATTTTAGTTGTGTTTTTGTATATATTTCTAAAGCTTAATGTTAATTTGTAAACTGATTTTAATATGGGATATTTTTCAAAAAGGATATTTGCTCTTTTTGTTTGATTAATTGTCCAGTCTTCTTCGTATTTGTAGAGCAAGTATTTACTGCGTGCCAGCAATTCTTTTAATGTATCGCCATTGGTAAGCACATGTGGAATATATTTTATACCGCTTTCTTTTGCTTCTTTTATTGCCTTATTTTCTTGGTCTATGGCTTCCCACCTAAAACCAACTCGTATATGCTGCATAGCATCCATTACTAATCTAACCACATGAAAACGATCTATTACCATACTACAATTTGGAAAACTATTTCGGATTGCCAGCCCCATATTCCTTGCCATATCCATACTCACTTCTTGTACTTGATTACGTTTTTGAAGCGATATTTTTTCTAAAACTTCTTGTATTACCTTGGCCTCTGTGCCATTGATTACAGCAACAATACTTTGTTTGTTTTTAACGCCGGTATTTTTATTTGTAACAAAAGTATAGAGCTCTCCTTTGGATAAACTAACCTCGTCAATACTTAATTTGTCGCTAATGTTTTCAGGAAAAATCAAATAATCATCTGCATGCGATAATTGATCCCATTGTTTAAATCCGCTTACCTGATGCTTATAGTGACGTTGTAACTTATCGCTACTCACCTGGAAGTAACTGGCTATATTGGTCATGGTATCGGGTCGCGTATCCACTTGCATCTTTTAAAAAATCCGATAGTTCTTGGGTAAATTTTGAACCATCGGCTATAAAAGAAAAGTCGCGTTGAATAGTTTCTCCGCTCTTTTTATGGCGCCACCTCCGTTTTTTAATCCGCAAATAAACTCCTTTACCACGAATAGGAAAGTCTTGTACCAATTTAGTATCAGTAAATCCTTTCGATTCATATTCTAAAGAAGAATATCCATTGGGCAAGTCGTTCTTTTCTTCAAAATCAATTAGCCAATATTCCAACTTGTCTTTTAACGAGCATAACTCTTGAAAAGCGGTTATTTGAAAGTAGTCCATCAGTTCTGACGGAAATACGTTTTCTATAAAATTGCGTGTGATAGCTTTAAGGTATTAGTGTCCCGAAAGCTAACTATTTTTATCTTTCTCCCCAACTTTTACGGCTGACCCAAGAATAAGTTTATTTGTTTTAAACTCTGATACCTAAAATACAAACATCATCAACCTGCTCTAAATTTCCTTTCCAATCTATAAATGTTTTATTTAAAATTGTAGTTCGTTGATTGAGTGGAATGTTATTAATTTGTAATAGTAAATCGATAAATGATTTATATTTAAACTTTTTGCCTTTTGGTCCGCCAAATTGGTCGGGATAGCCATCAGTAAATAAATAAATAGTATCGCCCGTTTTTACTTCTAATTTTTGTGTTGTAAACTTTTGAATATTATCTTCAATAAAAGCCCCTACAGGAAATTTATTTGCTTTAATTTCTTGTAAAATGCCGTTGCTAATTATATAAATTGGATTATTAGCCCCTGCAAAATAAACTTCTTTAGTTTTTTTATTAATAGATAGAAGCGTAATATCCATACCATCTTTAATAGATGATTCGTTATAACTTTGATGTAAGGAGTGCGTTAGATAATAATTTACAGAATCTAAAATTTCGCCAGGTAATGTTAAATTTTTTTCGAGAACAGCTTTATTTAATAGATTATAATTTACAATACTCATTAATGCACCTGGTACGCCGTGCCCTGTGCAATCTGCCGCTGCAACAAAAATAAAATCCTCGTTTTGCTCCAGCCAATAAAAATCGCCACTTAAAATATCTTTTGGGTTATAAAGCACAAACGAATTTGGTAAAATATCAAACCACATTTTGTTAGGTGGTAAAATGGCTTCTTGTATACGTTTAGCATAGCGAATACTATCACCAATATCTTTATTTTTTTCTTCTACAGTGTGTTTCTGTTCTTCAATAATTGTATTTTTTTCGGCTAATAAACTATTGGCTTTGCGCTGTTTAGTTAAACCACTAAAAACAAAAAATACGCCGCCTAATAGAAGCAAACAACCGCCTAATGCTGCATAAATAATTAATTGTTTATTATTTGCTTCTAATTCTTTTTTGTCTAATTCTAATTTTGTTTTAGTGGTTTCGTATTTAGTTTGCATGTCGTTTAACGACTTTATAGATTCTCTGCTATAAATACTATCTTTAATTGTTATACAACTATCTTGGTATTTAAATGCTTTATCGTAATTTTTTAAGCTAAAATTAACTTCTCCTAAATTATAAAATAAACTTTCTTTTGTAGCTAAATCATTTTCATCAACGTACTTTAAAGCTTGAGAAAAATTTTTTTCAGCTTCTACAAAATCATTCAAATTATAAGATATGCCCCCTAGGTTTATATAGCAGGCTGCACTACCATTATTTTTTTTATACTTTAAA
>JBBSAU010000109.1:0-2720 GCA_038251925.1 Patescibacteria group bacterium
ATTAGAGCTCACGCTGAGCAATTTTCTGTTTTGAATTTTCAAAATCAGATTCAAAATTTTATTGAAACGCATAAAAATAAATCTCATCTAAAATAGTCTATGAAAATTGGTGTTGATATAAGAGTTTTAATGGATAAATATTATAGCGGTGTTTCTCAATACACCGCTAATTTATTAAGCGCAATTTTTGAACTTGATAAGACGAGTGATTATAAATTATTTTATAATTCTTGGAATAATTTAGATTTAAAATTGTCAGCTTGGAACCATGATAATTCAAAAGTAATCGGCCTTCACATTCCTAATAAAATTTTTAATTATTTATTCCAAAAAATATTGATGCGGCCAAAAATTGACTTGGCTTTAGGTGGGGTTGATGTTTTTTGGTCACCTCATTTTAACTTTACTTCTTTAAGTGAAAAAACAAAAAAAGTAATTACAGTTCACGACTTATCTTTCCTTAGATACCCGGAATTTTTTAGCGTGCGTAAGAATTTCTGGCACAAAGCCTTGAATATTAAGAAGACTTTAGAGAATTCAGATGTTATAATAGCAGTTTCTGAAAATACTAAAAATGATATTGTTGAACTTTTAAATATTGAGAGTGCTAAAATTAAAGTAATATATTCTGGAAATAATATACCCGTTGAAGCCGATTTAAATATTACTAAGACTGATTTAAAAATTAAAGCACAAGCAGATTTTATAAACAAAAATAATTTAAAGGGTCGTTTAATTTTATATTTAGGAACAATTGAGCCGCGTAAAAATATTGCCGCTTTAATTGAAGCCTATAATGAACTTAGAATAAAAAATGAGTCATTTAGTGATTTAAAACTTGTTTTAGCGGGCGCTTGTGGTTGGAAAAATAAAAAAATATATAAAAAGTGGAACGAGTCTCCTTATAAACAAGATATAATATTTTTAGGTTACATTAGCCAATTTGAACGTGATATTTTATACCGTCAATCATTAGTTTTTGTTTACCCTTCATTTTACGAAGGATTTGGTTTTCCGCCGCTAGAAGCGATGAGTCAGGGCCTGCCGGTTATCTGTTCTAATGTATCTAGTTTGCCAGAAGTCGTTGGTAGCGCCGCATTAATGATTAACCCGTTTAAATCTACTGAGATTACTGAAGCTCTTGAGACTATAATTAATGATGAGACTTTCCGAGAAATGCTTATTAAAAAAGGTTACGAAAGAAGTAAATTATTTACTTGGGAAAAAACGGCTAAAGAATATTTAGAAGTTTTCAAAAGTTTAAAATAAAAAAGTGACTTTTTTAGGAGTCACTTTGCAGTTTTTTTGGGCGAATGTCTAATTGTAGATATCGCGGTCACGAATGTCATCTAGTATAGCTAAATAATCTGAATAGGTGTCGCAAGCAATAAGCTCGCCGGTGTTTCTGATAATGAAAATAGTGTTTTCTCTAATTTCAATAATTTCTGATTTGATTGTCATTAAGTCTTCCATTGTATACGGGTAATTTTTTGTCTTTTGGCTAGACCAAAAGATGGGGCACTCTTTATTTTTTGACCTCGATAGGCTATTTAAGGTACTATAGATATTATTAAACATTTATCATTTTTTGTCAAATTTGATTGATATAACTACTATGAAAATTACTAAAGAAAATAAAATAAAAGGAGAACTTAAGCCTAAGTTAAAGTCAAAATCTAAATCTAAATCTAAAGGCAAAGTCTTAATGGCCATGTCTGGCGGGGTTGACTCAAGCGTCGCCGCCCAGCTTCTTAAAAATCAAGGCTATGAAGTCGCTGGTGTTTTTCTGCATTTTTGGAAAGATGAATCGGCTGGAGAAAAGCATGAGAATCGCTGTTGCTCGCTTGAATCTCTAACTGACGCGAAACTCGTGGCGGCTAAAATTGGGATTCCTCTTTATACTTTTAACTTTTCCGAGCCATTTAAAAAAGCGGTGGTCGATAATTTCCTGAGTGAATATGACTCTGGACGAACCCCTAATCCTTGCGTTGTCTGTAATCGTAAAATTAAAATCGGCTTACTTTTAAAACATGCCCGGGCTCTTGGCTATGATTATGTTGCGACCGGACATTATTTAAACATAAAAAAAGTCGGTCGTGAATATCAATTATTTAAAGCGAAAGATAAAAATAAAGATCAATCATATTTTCTCTATACATTTAAGCCGGATGAGTTAAAGCACTTATTATTTCCGCTGGGAAATTATATTAAGCCGCAAGTGCGAAAGTTAGCCGCTAAATTTAAATTGGCGACTGCTTCTAAGGCCGAAAGTCAAGATATTTGTTTTCTTTCCGGTGACCATAATAATTTTTTAAAGAAACATTTAGATTTGAAACCTGGTGATATTAAAATTCTTGAAACAGGCGAAAAGATAGGGGAGCATCTCGGTCTGCCGCTTTATACAATCGGACAAAGACGAGGTTTAGTGGGCGGAACCGGCCCTTACTATGTCGCTAAATTTGATTATAAGAAAAACATTCTTTATGTCGTTAAAAATTGGAATGAAAACATTTTATATGAACCGGGTTTAATCGCTAAAAAAGTAAATTGGTTGAGTGGTCGGTTGCCGAAAAAAACTCTAAACTGCGAAGCTGTAATTAGATATGGACACAAGGCTGTTAAATGTACGATAACCCCTAAAAATAAAACTGATTATATAGTTAAGTTTAATAAAGTTCAGCGCGCCGTTACTCCCGGTCAAAGCATCGTTTTTTATAATA
>JBBSAU010000110.1:0-2697 GCA_038251925.1 Patescibacteria group bacterium
CTATGGATTCTGGTCATGGGCGACTAATGCCTTAATTATCGCTGTTATCGGCTGGATGCCGATGTTAATTGGAGGTGATCGCTTTAATTCGACAGTTTTATCAGGTAATTTACCAAGCATCAGCTCGAATTTAATGAATGTAGCCCTTATTGGTTTGATATTATCAGCCGTTATTTCCTCACTATTATTGCCAGAGCGTCCGCATAAATATACAGCTTGGAAAAATATAAAGATGATTATTGAATGGGTTTTTGTTCCAGTAGTAATTATTCTTTTTGGAGCTATCCCTTGCCTAGACGCGCAAATACGATTAATGCGAGGAAAATATATGGGATTTTGGATAACACCGAAATCAAGATAAGTGAAATTTAATGTTAATAAAATAATGTAAATATATAAAATCCCAAGCTTAAAAAGCTTGGTTTTTTAGTATTTATATTTATGCTATAATAAATAGCGATGGAAAGACACAAAATTAACCCGCGAGTTCTTAGCGCGGGTCAATTGCCAAAGCCCAATAATTTTTTTTATCGTCTGTTTTCAAGCCAGCGTTTTTTAGCTTTAGTAGGTTTAGTTTTTTTACTTTTAATTATTTTTCCTCTGGCAAAAACTTATACTCAGAAACGCTTAGTTGAAAATGAAATTAGTGATGTCCAAAAAGAAATTAATGATTTTGAAAGCACGAACAAAGAATTAAAAGACATGATCACTTATTTACAGTCCGATCAATCTTTAGAAGAGCAAGCTCGTCTTAACTTAAATTTAAAAAAGCCAGGCGAGAAGGTTATTGTGATTGAACCACAAAAAAATTCAAGTACGAGCGCTGAGATAAATAAAACCACCAATGTCGAAAGTAACTTCGTTAAATGGTGGCATTATTTTTTTGATAAGAATTGAGCCGAAGAGGGGATTCGGACCCCTGACCTACGCGTTACGAGTGCGTTGCTCTACCAACTGAGCTACTTCGGCATTCTGGAGCGGGTAAGCGGAATCGGACCGCCTTCCTTAGCTTGGGAAGCTAATGTAATAACCATTATACGATACCCGCGAACAAGTATATTATAAACGTAAGCAGTTCTATTAGTCAATCTGAATTAAAAGAAAAATTATGAATAAAATAAACAAATTTTTAATTGTTAGCTTAATTACCATCACGACATTCACGACGGTAGGCATTATTAGTCCAGCCAAGGCCGCGGCTTTTGCTGGTGATTTAATTAAAGCTGACGCTGCGCCAGCTGTCTATTATCTCGGCGCTGATGGCTCAAGGTATGTTTTTACTAGCGAGATTACTTATTATTCTTGGTTTAATAACTTTAATTCGCTTAAAACAATTTCGTCCTCAGAATTAAACAGCTATCCCCTAGCCGGGAAAGTGCTTACAAAAGTCGCCGGTGATTCGACAAAAATAACGACCGATCCGCCAATTATAGAAGATGGTACAAGCAATAGTCTTATTGCTAACATTGAGCTCCAAGCTCCTTCTTTTAATGAAGCTTCAAATATTTCAGTCAGTTCCGAGATTGGTAATATTCCTTGGGAGTGGAAAGCTCTTAGTTCTGCTTATAGTTATTCATATAATAATCCGCAGAATTATGATCCGAGTCGTCCGATAACAATAAAAATAAATTATTTAAAAACCAATAATTATTATAAACAAATATTTATTCTTGATGATATTTCAGGAATTTGGCAACCGATATTAAGTACCGATGTGCCTGATAAAAATTATGTAAGTGCTACGACAACTTCAACCTCAGGTAAAATTATTTTATTAAGTAATTCAGAAATACTGACTGTTGGAACAGCGAGTTGGTATAAATATAAGAATGGTAACTTTGCCGCTTCGCCTGATTTTAAGAAAGGGTCAGTTTTGCGAGTAACAAATCTAGCTAATAGTAAATTCGTTGATGTAACTATTAATGATTTTGGTCCAGAAAGAGATAAACATCCCGACCGTGTCGTTGATTTAGATAAAGTTGCTTTTCAAAAGATTGCCGACACTAGCGCCGGACTAATTAAAATTAAAGTTGAGCCATTGAAAGTAGTTGCCCCGTTAATTAATAAATCGTCATTGCAATTAAGTTCGGTTCCGACCATTTCCGCCTCATCAGCCGTAATAATTAAAGAAAGCGACGGGACAGTTATTTGGGGGAAAAATGAAAATAAGGTTTCTGCTCTGGCTAGTTTAACTAAACTAGTAGCGATTCGAACATTTTTAGACTTACGACCAAGTTTAGGACAAGTTGTTACTTATAAAGTTCAAGATGAAAATTATAATTTTTTATATGTTAAGCCTTGGGAGTCGGCGAAATTAAGAGTTAAGGACGGCGAAACCTTAACGATTGAAAATTTAGTTTATAGCGCCTTGGTAGGTTCAGCTAATAATGCGGTTGAAAGTTTAGTTCGGGTTAGCGGACTGAGCCGGGCAAATTTCATTTCCAAAATGAATGAAAATGTAAAAGACTGGGGCGCAAAAAATACAAAATTTATCGAGCCGACCGGATTGTCGCCTGAGAATGTGAGTTCTCCGTATGATTATGCTATAATAAGCAAAGAAGTATTTACAAATCCATTACTAAAGAAAATAAGCACAACAGTTAAGTATAATTTTAGTACAATTAATACTAAAATTGCCCATACCCTTAATAATACAAGTCAATTAGTTAAGGCGGCGAATTATCCAATTATTGGTTC
>JBBSAU010000111.1:0-2595 GCA_038251925.1 Patescibacteria group bacterium
AGTTCACCGTGCGCCAGGCCGAGGCCCGGGCCGTAAAGGAGGTTGAACTCTTTGTCGACGTCGCCCCGGAGTGAGCGCTAATAGTTTCGTAAAAAGCCAAGAATTCCTTATCATTCTGATAACGAGATCAAATCTGGAATTTTTCGTAGCGGGTGATAATTGTCGAAGCTGGGAAGTGATCGCGCGCTTCAGTCCCCCGGAGAGAGCCTGGATACCGTGCCAGGGTTGTGCTCCCAAGTTTCAAACAGTTCCTATTTTTCCGAGCTAAAGGCTATCAACAGGAAAGCCCGGTTGCTGAGACCTGGCTATTTTATTGACAAATATTTTTTATTTGTGCTAATCAAAACTCGATAGGAATTTTAAAATCTGTTTACTTAAAATGTTGTCTATTTTTTTTAATTAATTTATTAGCTTAACAATTTTTCGAGAGAAATATAATGATAAATAATACTTATAAAGTTGATGGAAAGTCCATCAATGAAACAGAAGAATGGGTATTAAAACAGATTGAAATAGGAGAATGGGCTGATTTAGAAAAATATGCCAAAAATCCTGATCACAGAATTTTAGGAGCACGGTTTTTAGAAGCGTTACTTACTAAAGGCTTTAGATATATTAGACCTGATAGAAAAGGAATACGTATTAAAAATGCAATATTTTTAGAGATAATAAACATAGAGAATATGGAAGTGGACTTTAAGGTTGAGATAGTCTCTTGTCTTTTTAAGGGGAATTTCAATTGTAGGAGAGCCAATTTCAAGAAATACCTCGTGTTGGATGAAAGCATATTTATTAAATCAGCAACATTTGCTCAAATAAAAGTTGGAACTGATTTTCTTTTCAGAGACGCAAAGTTCTTTGACGAAGTTACGTTTTATGAATCTGATATTGGAGGACACTTCTGGGGAAATAGAGCAGAGTTTTTATGCAAAGATAAAACCGCAAGTTTTAGCCAAATAAATGTCTCGAAAACTGTAGTGTTATATGATGCGGTTTTTTATGGAGAAGTTGATTTTTTTGCAGCAATAATAGGAAAACATTTTAGAATGAGTCGTGCAAAATTTTTAAACCAAAATTCGTTGGCTGTTTTTAACTCTATTTCAGTTAAGAAACTATTCGTTTTTCGCAATACTGTTTTTAATGGCCCAGTATCTTTTTTGGGTGCCACAATCGGTTGGCAATCTCATTTTCATAAGGCTGAATTCTTATGTAATGAAAAAGCAATAAATTTTTCACGTTATGAGTGTCATGAACCTATCTTCTTTATAGATAATAAATTTAACAATATCCTTCGCTTTAATGATGCTAAATTAGATAATCTTATAATAATAGCAAAAGAAAATGATGAGATAATATTAGATAAATTAGAAATGGTTAGATGTAGAGTTCAGGGAGAATTTAGAATTAATAAGGTAAAAATAGATCAATTTGAGGCAACTAACTTAAATGTCGTCAATTTATGTAATTTGCATGATGTTGTAATAAATAGTTTATTGGATTTCCGCGATTCTTCTTTTAATACCCTTAATCTTATTAAATTAACGATGCCAGAGGATAAAAATACAATATTTCTTAATGGAATGACTTATAATAATATAAATATAGATGATGAATTCCTTAATTGGAAAAAATATCTCTTGTTGCTTAAAAGAGCTAACTTTAATCTTCAGCCATACAGTCAGTTGGAATCATTTTTTTTACGAAATGGTTCTAAAGAGATTGCGGCCAAAATTTATGTTTCAGGAAAAAGGAGAGAATGGCTGCAATCTTGGTCATGGAAGTTCTGGAAATGGCCATTAATTATCTTGAAGTTAATATTATGGGATTGGGGTGTCCGGTATGGACGTAGCCCTTTTCGGGCAGTATTTTATAGTTTATTATTTATAATTATTGGAGCATGGATTTTTTCTCAACCTGGCGTGTTAACTTGGGATTTATGTAAAGCAACTGATACAATCAATTTATCAAAATCATTTTGGTTCAGCTTTGACTTATTTCTGCCCTTAATTAGTCTTGGCCCTGATAAATTATTTCAAGTCAACCAGAATGCTATTCTCAGCTTACCAACTTGGCTTGGCGGATTTCAAATTATGGCCCAGACTTATGCCTATATTCATCAATTAATGGGATACATTTTGGTTTCCATTGGATTAGCAGCTGTCACTGGAATAGTAAAATAAGAGGGAATTATTGAAACCGTATCTTCGGCCTTATCACTTGAGGCTGTAGGCTATAACCCCAATATCCAGTCTGGATTATTTGGCATCGAAGCGTTTTGTGTTGTTGGTGGGAAGTGTCATTCACTGCTATCTATTTAGAATTCAGCCAAAGATGAATTATAATCGATATGGCGTTAATATCATTTCATTAATCCCCTCTCCCTTGGTGGGAGAGGGTTAGGGTGAGGGGGAATAATTTTTGGGAATTCAGCCCTGCTGGGCCTTTTTTGATTGCTTTGCCGGCATCAGCGGCGATATGACCCTGGGGGCCTTGATTGACCTGGGGCTGCCGGTGGAAGAACTGCAAGGGCTGCTCCCGGCCTTAGGGCTGGCCGAGGTCTCCCTCACGGCCCGCCGGGTAACCAAGCAGCACCTC
>JBBSAU010000112.1:0-2541 GCA_038251925.1 Patescibacteria group bacterium
AAGGCCCTCAAAATAACCAAAAGGAATAATCGCAATATTTGTTTCTTTATCAACTTGATAACTTTCATTATATGAAACTGTTTCGCCGGGTAATATTTTTTGGACGGACACAACCTGAGAAATAACTTTTAACCCGGGTTGCAAAATAGCATCAAGATCAAGCTCGGAGTTCTGCGGATTAGAAAATGGACTGTAGCCATACAGAGCAAGTCCGGGACGATAGGCAGTTAATATTTTATTTGTGAGTGTAAATAAGCCTGCCGAATTGCCTAAATGTATCCAGCGTGGAAAATATCCAGCACTGCGCAGAACTTCTAGACAGTGAGCGAATTCTTGCTCCTGGGCTTCATTTAAGATTGACTTTTCTTCAGCTGAAGCAAGATGAGAACAAAGACCAACAACCTCAACTCGATCAAGATATTTTTTATTGATTAATAAAAATTCTTCTAAATTTTTTATCCCTTCTCTGTTCATTCCTGAGTTAACAAACAAATGAATTTGTGACTTTTTACCGTAACGAGATAATCTTTTCAAAGTTTCAGCGTTGTAAACAATAAACTCAGATCGTTTAAAGTTGCAATAACTATAAACTTTTAGGGGCATCTCTCCTAAAATTAATACTTTTCGCTTAAAATATTTCCAGGCAATTTGAGCCTCCGGAAATGAGTCGACAATCACCATCGGCGCCGAAGAATAGTTTAGAATTTGACACACTTCCTTTAAGCCATGCCCATACGCATTTGATTTTAAAACTGGAAAAATTGCAGCACTTCCCTGCTGGGATTGTAAAAAATTATAATTAAAAATTATTTTTTTTGCATCAAGTTCTATCTTGTTCAGTGTCTCGTATTTTGGTTTCATTAACTTGCGAAAAAAATTAATCATATATTTTATTTGATTTCGCTAATCTGCCCTTCCCCCTTATTAATTCGATCATAGTCAAGATTGCTTGTTAAATCTGGTAAGGAGCCATAGGAGACTTCATTTATAAGCGTGTCAGTTGCATAGAATTTAATGTTTGATAAGAGCACGGCAATGTTACCTGATTGATTCTGAGTGGGAATAAATTGAATTTCAAATCCTACCCGCGCACTGTCTCCCTGATTCTTTAAATCTGCAATTGTCCAAATAACTTGTCTTGAGTCAGCGTTATATTTAAATTCTCCAGATAACAATGAACGGCGATCAAGAACTTCAACATTTTTAGCTAATTTTGCAGTGAATACTAAATTTTTAAAATCACCAGTACTATTAACATCAAAAAATACCCAATAATTAGTTGGCAAACTAACCACTGGCGGCAATGGCCCAGCGCCTAATATATCGCCCTGTGGGCTATTATAATAAATCGCAGCGGTCCCCTCCAAATCAGCAGCCACACTTAAGTCTTGTAAGGAAACTACCTCTTTTATGCTTTGATTCTGCATCTGATACTCATTTTGCGCCTGCCATTTAATATTTCTCTCGCCTTTAACGCGAGTAACAAAATATACTTCAAGATAAACAACTTGGGATTCACCCGCGGCCAAATTTTCGAGATTTAATTGATTCTTATTTATTTTTAGATTATCAGTTTTATTTCCTTCTTCTTTTAATTCAATTTTCTTAATTTCAAAATTCTTAGCAACAACGACTAAGTCAGATTTGATGTCTTTTATTTCTGATTTTCCGTCATTCTTATAAATCATTTTTAATTCAGCCAGACCATTCGCGCTGATAGATGTTTTGGTGACAGAAAAATCAATAATTAAAGGTGGGTTGTTCAAATCTAATTGATCTTGACTGGTTAACGGAGTAATTGGTTTAGCAAAAAAAATCGGATTATAGTAATGAAAAACTAAAACGGTTGCGATAAGCATAACAATAATGATTCCTAAAGAGAAATCCAAGACTAGGTGCCAACGGTTTTTTAAATAAAATCGTTCTCTTCTTTTTTGCCAATGGCGACCAATAAATTTGTACATATAATTATTAATAAAAATTCTTAATACCAGCTAATATTTCATCGACCCCATCATCATTAATGTCACTGACGCTGACTGTAATACCGCCGTGATAAGCTTGATCATAAGCAAAAAAACTCTTAAGAGCTATTCCGGAATCATTGAATATTCTTATCTGCGGTCCGCCGCCAGTACCTGGAGCAGTAATTATTTCATATTTACCATCACCGTTAACGTCACCAATGTCAACGCTAACTCCTCCTTTAAATAATTTGCTGTAGGCTAAAAAACTATTTTTTAAAACTCCTCTAGTTGAAAATATTTTTATAACGGGTTCTAGCCCGACCCCGGGGCCAGTGATAATTTCATCCTGGCCGTCACCATCAATATCGCCCAGAGCAACGCTTACCCCGCCTCTTGAATTTTTATCATAAGCAAAGAAATCTCCTAATAACTTCCCGTCTGGTCGAAATATACGAACCTGTGGACCACCTTTTGTGGGCCCAGTCACAACTTGATTTATAAAACCATCGCTAATTTTTGCTGCTAAATTAACTCGTTCCTTGTAAGTTTTGGCATAGGGGAAAAAATTGGCTAA
>JBBSAU010000113.1:0-2518 GCA_038251925.1 Patescibacteria group bacterium
CCGGCGGAAAAATGATCGGGGCTAAGTAAAACGATATTTTGATATTTTCCAGCTGATATATATTTAAATGCATCGGCAATTAAATCAATAGCTAAAAGATGATGAGGTATTATAAGACCCGTAATCTTGGCACTCGCAACTTTGTTTTTATTATTTTTAATTGCGGATAGAAATAAGGAAGCATCAGTATATTGCTCTCCGATTGGGCCATCTTCCCTTTTATCTATTTTAGTCTCGTTTAAAATAGGACCGTCATTTTTCGAGAGTCTGTTTATAAGTAGGCAGCAGCCCGAAAAAATTAACAGGCCAACAGAAACAATAATAATTATTTTTTGTAACTTCATCTCAAAATAAATAATTATTTAACAAGTAAAGATTCGTACCAAAAATTTTTAATCGGTAAAAGATTAATATCCTGATAAACTTTAGCCCGCCAAGCTTCATCACTTAAACGCACGCCAATTGGATCAGTGAATTCATAATGATTATAAACTAAGCCGGCGCTAACACGGGGAGAATTTTCATTACCGATTATAACGAGCATTAAATATGGTTTAGCGGTCGCTTCGTATAAAATTTCCCCCTTAAGCATATCCGTATGAATATCGGCAATTAAAGCGGTTTGACCTGAGGTTTCGCTTGGATCAACCGCCTCAAACGGCTGGGCCATAAAAGATAATTTAACCGTTCGTAATTTTTCATAATCATCATCACTGATTGTTTGCGAACGCAATTCCTTTTCAGCAATCCCGGAATAAAGTAAGGAGATATTTTTAAATTGATGTAAGCGATCGAGCGCGTTTCCGTCTTTAAATAAATTATTATCATTAAATATTTTTTCAGTCTGATCAATTAAACTATTAAAACGATTCCAAAATTCTAAATTCGGTTCCACAAAACCTTTAACAATTGGAGGGACGGGTCGATCTTCGCCACCAGCTCCAAGTTCAGCATAGCTTTGTTTAGCATAAAGAAGCGTATCATGTTTAAGCTCAGCATAAGAACCTAAAAAAGATTGAATCTGTTTACTTAAAAATGGTTGCGATTGCATATACAGAGGATAATTTTTACCATAATCATGTGTCAGTGATCCTAAAACATATAGCCAAGCGCTAGCCATTGAATTAAACCATTCTCCTTCGCTAACTTTTCCAATATCAGATTTTTTTTGATTTAGTTTAGTGGAAAAAGAATCAATGTCCGCTGGACTAAAGTCAGCTGACTGTTTTAAAAATTCGCCGCTATATTTTTTTGCTTGATTATCGCCAAAGGCAGCCGGAATAAATAAAGCCGAGGGCATCGATGGTAATTTAACTTCAGTTTTTTCTTGGCCGGCCGTCAAATCATTTAAAATCCAGGCATCATAAGAAAACTTTTGACCAAAAATTCTAAACGACAAAGATTGTTTTAGAAGAGACGCCTTATCGCGCTCGGAAATATTTTCATCAATAATTACATCTGATAATATTTTGGGCTTTCTTAATTTATCTAAATTAGCCGCTAATTTATCAACGTTCTCCTTGGCAATAAGCGCCTCATCGGAATTAATCTGAGTACCTAGAATGCTTATCTTAAAATCTTTCCATTCTTTATACGAAATATCATCACTAACGCCGGCGTAAAAACCAGTAACAGTGGTAATCTTACTCCAAGCTTCAAGCGGCGATGGTGCCGACCCATTTTTAAAATCCATCTGCTTCACGAGCAAATTAGTATCACTAATGCCAAGATTACTATTTAACAAATAACTACTGCGCCCTAAATACATCATCGTTCGAAAATACGCCCGTAAGGCAGAATTTTTAGCATAATGACTACGAGGTGTAAATTGTGTATAGTCAGTTTTTATCTGATCATCGTATTGTTTAAATAAAGGTGAAGCACCGATATTTTTTGCCGCATAAATTTCGTCGAGGTCAGAATTTATCGCCGCGATTAAGTCCGGAGTTAAACCACTCGAATATTTATCTAAAAGTTTTTTAGCATTATCAAGAGAGTCAACCGTTTTATCAGACTCATTATATTTCTGTTCATCTTCAGGCGAGTTAAAATAATCCGGCTTAGCCCCGTTCTTATTTTCAAACAAGACCCGTGCTAAAACAATCTGCGCTTCTAAATTCTGATAACGAGTTTTAACTTCACCTTGGCTATTTTTAGAGGCCAGAGCTAAATTAGAATGCAGACCAGTTAAAAAAATTCCCAGTGTTTGACTAAGCTCATGTTGCTCTAATTGTTCTAATGTTAATTCAAAATATTTATGGTAAGCATGCAAAACCGTGTCGGGAGTCACTAAAACCGCATCTTCTGGTTTGCGGTCATAAATAGAACCACCTCCGAGAGAGTCAGAATCCACTAACCATTGATCAAAATTAACATTACTAACCTGTGATTTGAAAAAAGGAACTTGGTCCGTATCGATAAGTAAAAAACGATTAGTTTCTAAAAATTTTTCTTGTTCGACGGAAAGACTTAGTCCGTATTTAGTTTTCAGCGCTTGATAATTTGATACTTGACTGAG
>JBBSAU010000114.1:0-2510 GCA_038251925.1 Patescibacteria group bacterium
AATCATTTTTAATTGCGGTTCACGGCGGCCATTAAAATCATTAACTTCTAAATAATAAACTAAATCAACCCGGTCGCCAACTTTATATTCTTTATAGCTAGCCGCGCCGCCAAAAGCTAAAGCCCAAAAAGCACGCGCACTACTATCTTTTTCGTTAAATTGCGAAAAACGAATTTTAATATGCTGATTATCAAAACCCATGGTCGTAATATCATCGATTCTTAAATCATAAGAAACAAATCGTGGCTGCTGATTATTTTGCCCATAGGGAGCGAGTTTGTTCAAGTCATCGGCTAAATCAAGCGTGATAAGTGAAAAATCTAATTGTGCTTCAATTTTTAATTTTGGAACCAAGGCTTCTTTTTTAATTCCCAGCTCCGCTAGTTTTTGAATTTTGTCTTTAAATTTATTTAAATTTTCTTCACTTTTAACTGAGAAGCCGCAAGCCATTGGATGGCCGCCGTATTTATCTAAAAGTTCAGAGCACTCTTCAATAGCATGGATTAAATTCATCTCTTCCACTGAACGGCCCGAACCCTTGAATGATACTTTCTTTGGAACTAATTTTTTTAAAATCGGATCAAACTCAGCTTCTTCAATTAAGCGAGAAATTACTAGCGTCGGTCGATAATATTTTTCGGTTATCTTCCCAGCCACGAGGCCAATAACTCCCTCATTCCAAACCTGATCCTCGCCAGCGATTCCCACAATCAAATTCGGTAAATTATTTTTATCAATTTGGGCTTCGACTTGAGAAATTATTTCTTCGGTTATCTGCTGTCGGCTAATATTTCTTTGATTAAGTTCAGTCGCTAATTCTTCTGCTTCGCTCTGTTCAGTCGTTGTTAAAAGTGCAAAAGCAGTATTAGCATGACTCAGACGACTAGCCGCGTTCAGTCGGGGACCGATTTGCCAACCAATATTCCAAGCCTCTAATTGTCGGGTTGTATTTATTTTTGAAACCTTAATTAATTCATTTAAACCTAAACGTTTACTGACATTTAAAACTTTCAAACCACTTTTTACGAGCAAGCGATTTTCCCCTAAAAGACTAACCATGTCGGCCACAGTACCAACGGCCACCAAATCTAAACTTTTTTCAAGGATTAATTGTTTTTGTTTATCAGGTAAACTCGCTTTAACTAGAAGCGCACATATTAATTTGAAAGCCACGCCAACGCCGGCTAAATATGGCCAGGGATAATTTTCACTTTTATCAGCTGGGTCTATATAAAGGCAATCAGGCATATCCTTCGGATCTTCGGGCAAAACATGATGATCAGTGACAATAATTTCTAGGCCCTGGCTTTTCGCGTAAGCAATTTCCTCCCGGTTTCGAATTCCGTTATCAACCGTAATTAATAATTTAAATCCAGAGGCAACAATTTGATTTATCGCCATTTTATTTAAACCATAACCCTCGGTAACCCGATCGGGTAAATAAACTTCAACCGTCGCCTGAAGAATTTTAAGAGTCTCTAATAATACAACGGACGAGGTTACCCCATCAGCATCGTAGTCACCATAAACAACAATCGGACTACCTTTTTTAATATGTAAAATTATTAAATCAACCACCGCCGCCATGTTCTTAAATAAAAACGGATCATAAAATGCGTGTTCAGGATTTTCGCCGATTATCAAAACCTTATCTGGATCCAGTTCACTATCTAAAAAAGTCTTAATATCTATTTTTGTTTTCAAGCCACGATTAAATAACAATTGCAAAAGCACCGGATTTATTTCCGGGTACTCACGCAAAAAATCATCACTTACGATCGGCGAAATTTGCCATTGTTTCATGGTGATATGTAGAAATTTTAATTAATAAAAAAATGATCCGGCAGACATGGCCACCATTGAACCGACGACGATTAAAGAAACTAGGGTCCAAATAATTTTTACTACTTTTTTTCTTTTCATATTATCTTTTTAATATTTTAACAAAGGTGTCAGCCGGGATATCAACGCTTCCCTTGCCGGCCGCCATCATTTTCTTTTTTCCCTTTTTTTGCTTTTCAAGTAATTTACGTTTGCGAGTTACATCTCCACCGTATAATTTAGCAGTTACATCTTTGCGCATCGCTGATAATTTTTCCGAAGCGATTACCTTGCCGTGAAGGGCGGCCTGAATTTTAACGGCAAACATTTGTCGTGGTAAGTTGTTTTTTAAAATTTCAACTATTTCTCGTCCTTCTCGCATCGCTTCATCTCGATAGACAATAGTCGCCAGCGATTCAATTGGCTCTTCGGCCACTAATATATCCATACGCACAACATCAGCTGGGCGATAATCAAGATACTCATAGTTAATCGAAGCATAGCCAGCCGAGACACTTTTTATTTTATCATAAAAATCAGTTAAAATCGCGGCCATCGGGATTTCATAATGTAATATTACTCGTGGCTCATCACTATCAGCCGAAATATACTCCGTATTCTTATAAATCGCTCGCTTTTCCTGGGATAGTTTAATGATATTTCCCATATAACTTTTAGGCGCGATTACA
>JBBSAU010000115.1:0-2481 GCA_038251925.1 Patescibacteria group bacterium
TAATGATAAATTTTGACTTCAATGAAGATAGCGTTAATATTTCTGAGAATTGGCAAAAATGGCAAATAGCCGAGCGAGATGCTTGTGGTGATAGTCAACAATGTTGGGATAGTTTCCGTATAAAGATTTCCGATATACCATCAGACCTTGACGCGATTACAATGGCAAATAATTTTATTCAAAATCATAAAATTAAACTCGATAACTATGGAGTGCCAGAAATAGACAATGCTTGGCGCGACGGTTACGAGAAAACAGCCGATAAGACAAATTATTATATTCCTGAGTATGTAACAGTTATTTATCCCTTACAATTAAATGGAGAATCAGTTAGAGATCAAAGTGGAAATTATGCCGGTCTGCGCCTTAATATAAATATATTGAAAAATGCTGTTTCCGGATTGAATAATTTAACCCCTTATCGCTATGAGTCGTCCAGCTATGAACTTGAGACTAGCTTTGATAATATTAAAAAAATTGCTGAAAACGGAGGATTAAATCGAATATATTATAGTTCTCCAGAGTCAGATAAAACCGAGACTGTAGAATTAGGCACGCCTACTAGAGGCTATGTTCAAACATATAGATACATTAATGGTCGTAATGATGAACTACTTGTACCAGCGTTAATTTTCCCGGTTACCAAAGCCCCGGATAGCCAATTTTATTATGGTGGAAAATATGTAGTAGTACCCTTAGCTAAAGACATGTTAACTGACATTAATAATCAGCCGATGCCTATGTATAGAGCGATGGATTCTACAAGTGGCAGCGCAGGACCAAATGTTATAGAAGTTGCTCCGGTAAGTTTGCCCGCTCCAATTATAGAAAATCCTAGAATTGAACCGCCGTTAAAAAGATAGTAAGAACTAAAATAAAAACCCGACAGATGTCGGGTTTTTTAATTGAGAAGTAAGTTTAAAACTCTTGGTTATTAATGTTTTTTATCTAAATATCTTTCGATATAAATAAGACGCCACCAGAACCTTCCTAAAAAGTAACCGCCAATAAGGCCAAATAGCCAAATCAATATTTGGATATACGGAGGCAGTGCGCAGCTACCATGAAAAATAACAGGAGTCCCGTTTCGTAGGGCCCAGTTTAAATAGTTTATTTCAATTAGAGCGTGCAGGTTTAGACTTAATAAAAGTCCGAGTATTGTTGAGGAGAATAGATAGATAATTTCTTTAGTTTTTGTTGCCTTGCCAACTCTAATAGAAAATATAGTTTTATTTTTTTGCTTGTTCATTTAAAAAAGTGGCAAATAAAATAACCACAAGTTCGGCCGCTAAACCAAAGGCGAGAAACTTAAAAGAAAAATCTTTAAATGAGTCACTGCCCATAAAAGAGATTATCGCGACAACTACCAAGACGATAATACAAACCTGTTTTGTTGTGAAGACTGTTTTTTGAATAGACAATTTTGCCATATTTTAAAAATATTAATTACATGTTCATTATACTATATAATTGATAATAAGAAATAGACTCGTGGTTCTATTTCTTGTTGGGATCATAGTTAGTTTGATAGCCAGGGTTTTCGCCGGGACGAAGTTTGTTTGGATATTCAATATCTGTTTTTACATCATAGCTAACTTTTTTGAGAAGTTTAAAAACTTCATAGGGTTTATCAACATTTCTAAGGGTATATGGTTTATTCACAGCACTCTGGTTGCTATAAGCGACGGCCCCGGCTGTATAAATCAAAATACTACCCGTATTTCCCCCTCCAAATAATTTATCAAAAACGCCAACGTTCACTTCGGAATTAGTTATTTTATCGAAATCAACTATCTCAAAATCTCTACCTATTATTCCTTTTTGTAGAATTACTCTTTTTTCAGTAATAGCATAATAAGTATATTTATGAACAAGGACTTGATAAATAGGAATTCCAAATACTAAACCTAGTCCAATCCAGAAATGAGGAAATAATAGAAAACTGAAACCAAAAACATGAGAGCCGAATAAAATATCAAACAGTGCAAAGCCCATGAATGGAATTAAAAAAATCATCCAAATTAAACCAAAACACGTCGTAATAACTGAGCCACCAAAAACAAAGGGCCAAAAGCTAGGTGCTCCTTCCCAAAAAATTTTTTCATTTTGGTCTAACACTTTACTTAGTTCTGTCATAAAAATTATCTAGTAAATAAAATATTATTCATTTTGAGGGTTTTTTCAAATAGTGAATATGATTTGGTTCATTTTCCTATTTTATAATCTATATACTAAAATTATATCATTTACTTTAAAATTAGCAATAAAAAATAGGTCTGCCGACCTATTTCTAAAATGTAGTTCCAAGGGGAATTCCGCCTCATTCACTCGCCGCCGCTCGTTCATTCGTTGTCCAGGGGCGGCGCCAAAGGCTACGCCAACTCGCCTTTGTCGGCACTCTCTGTGATTTTTATTTGCTGATAAAAATCTAGCTCGTTGCCGCCCGTTCGATTACCCTCGGCTAACGCCGGCATTAATAAA
>JBBSAU010000116.1:0-2444 GCA_038251925.1 Patescibacteria group bacterium
AATTTGTTTTTCTGTTCGCGATCTTGAAGATGAACTTCGTCCGATTGCTATTTATACGATTGTTAATTATATTTGGAACGTCGTTCGAAGTGAGATGAAGAAACGTATTCTCGTAATTGATGAGGCCTGGTGGATGATGCAGCACGAAGACTCAGCTAAATTTATTTTTGCGCTCGTTAAACGTTGTCGTAAATATTATTTAGGAGTTACAACCATCACTCAAGATGTTAATGACTTTTTAAGCTCCCCTTATGGCCAGGCGATTGTAACTAACTCCTCACTTCAGATTCTACTGAAACAGTCTCCGGCTTCAATCGATTTGATTCAAAAAACATTTATGCTAACTGAGGGCGAAAAATATCTACTGCTTGAATGCGGTATCGGTGAAGGTATATTTTTCGCTGGTAATAAGCACGTAGCGATGAAAGTTGTCGCTTCTTATACTGAGGATCAATTGATCACGTCTGATCCGCGCCAGCTGCTTGAAATTGAAGAAGCGAAGAAAGATTTCGATGAGAGTTTAAATCCGCCGACTGAGAATTAATATAATTTAAATATATGCAAGTCAACCGAAAAAAAATTGCTATCGCGATTATCATTCTAGGACTAATTATTATCGCTCTGATTATATATTTTACTTTTATAAAAAAACCGCTAGCACCGATAGTTGAAGGACCATCCTCGCCGGGTATTTCCGGACAACTCCCAGTTGGGCCAGAAGTTGGTACAAGCACTCCGAGTGATAAACCAAGAAATTATCAGCAGTATGATGTTTCGAAAGAAGCGGCCCATGAAACTACTGCCGATGATTTAGGAAAAATCTCAATGTCTTTCGCTGAGCGCTTTGGCTCTTTCTCTAATCAATCAAATTACGGCAATTTTACTGATCTTAAAATATTAATGACTGACAACATGAAAAAATGGGCGGATAAATATGTCGCCCAGTTAAAGGCGCAACCACAAGAGAGCGGCGCTTATTATGGAGTCATTAGTAAGGCTCTGACCTATGAAGTTAAAAAATTTGATGATAAAAATGGTGAAGCAGAAATTATAATTGGCATGCAGCGACGAGAGAGTACTGAAAGCATCGCTGGTGGTGAAGCTTATATTCAAAATCTGAGTTTAAGTCTCGTAAAAGAAAATAATGATTGGCTATTTGATAAAGCCTATTGGGAAAAATAATAAATCAGAAATTTTTGTCCATAAATTAAAAGTATGGCTACAATTAAAACAATCTTCGTTTGCAGTAATTGCGACGCCCAACATCCAAAATGGAGTGGGCGTTGTTTGGAATGTGGTTCTTGGGGAACGCTCCACGAGCAAGTCAGCGACTCTAAGGATGCCCAGAAAGAGCTTACCAAGAAGCTTGGCGGAGCAGAACTGATTGATTTGAGCCTGATTAAAGCTACCTCTCTTGAGCGTATGAAGACTGGTATCGGCGAGATTGACCGTGTTTTAGGCGGGGGCTTGGTTCCGGGGTCGATTGTCCTCTTAAGCGGGGAGCCTGGCATCGGTAAGTCAACTTTGGTTGCTCAAATTGCCAATGCTGTTGGCAAAAATTATGAAACTATTTATGTTAGCGGTGAAGAGTCGGCGGCTCAGGTAAAATCACGTTTAAGTCGCCTTGAATGTGATTTAAATAATTTAAAATTTATTTCTGAGACAAATATTGAAAAAATAGTCGCGACGGCAATTAAAGTAAAACCAGATATTTTAATAATTGATTCAATTCAAACTGTTTATTCTTCACTTATTCCAACTGAGGCTGGTAATATTTCTCAAATTAGAGCGGCGGCCGTTAAATTTCTTGAACTCGCAAAAACTAATGATATCGCTGTTTTATTAATTGGACACATAACAAAAGACGGGCAAGTGGCTGGTCCGAAATCATTAGAGCATATTGTTGATACGGTTTTATATTTAGAAAATGAAACAAATAATAATTATTGTTTGCTCCGGGCTACTAAAAATCGCTTTGGTTCCGTTAATGAACTTGGCGTTCTCGAAATGACCGGCATTGGCTTTAAGGAAGTTAAAAATCCGAGCTTAGTTTTTGTTGAAGGTAGTCTCGGTAATATTTCTGGTTCGGTTATTGGTTGCGTGATTGAAGGAACACGTCCGTTTTTAATTGATCTTCAGGCACTGGTTACTAAAACAATTTTTGGTTATCCGCAAAGAAAAGCTAGCGGCTTTGACGTCGGACGACTGCAAGTTTTAAGTGCAGTCATTTCAAAGCGAACTAAAGTAAATTTAATCAGTGCCGATATTATATTGAATGTTGTTGGTGGTTTAAAAATCTCTGACCCAGCTCTTGATTTAGCGGCGTGCGCAGCGATTATTTCTTCAAGTTCCAATAAAAATTTTGACAGGCGCACGATTGTGCTCGGTGAAGTTGGACTTGGCGGGGAAGTCAGAAATGTTTTTCGCCTTGAGGAAAGATTAAA
>JBBSAU010000117.1:0-2400 GCA_038251925.1 Patescibacteria group bacterium
ATAGCTTAACCAACTTTTATTTTTAGTCAATACATCGTTATTGGTCCATTTTTCGACCATTAACAAAGTCGTATTAAAGCTGTCCCAGATAGTTTCGGTAACAAATGGAATAAATGGATGCCAAAGGATTAACAAATTCTTTAATAGATAAATTAAAATTTCTTCTTTATTTTTCTCAACCTTGGCGAATTCCAAATACCAATCAGCCAACTTATTATAAGTAAATTCATTTAATTCTTCGGCGGCTAAAGAAAAATTAAAACTCTCCAAATAATTATTTGTTGCGTATCTTGCTCCGGCAAGCTCACTAAGTATCCATTTATCGCTTTCCGTCTTAGTCTCTGGCTCATCCAAATAAGAAGTCGTAAAATATTTTTCGTCGGTGCTAGATAAAATAAATCGAGAAATATTCCAAAGTTTATTAACAAAATTTCTCTTTGACTCAATTTTCTCAGCACTATAGCGACTATCATTTCCGGGAGTTGCTCCCATTAGAAGTGACAAGCGTAGGGCATCGGCGCCATATTCATTAATCGCATCCAAGGGGTCAACCCCGTTACCTTTACTCTTGCTCATCTTTTTTCCCTTGGTATCCAAAATCGTTCCATGAAGATAAACTTTTTCAAAAGGAATTTCCCCTAAAGCAAAGAATGACATCATCACCATCCGAGAAACCCAAAGGGTAAGGATTTCGTAGCCCGTTTCTAATATTTGCGTTGGATGAAATCTAGCTAAATCATTAATTTTTTTACCGTCTTTATAATTATCAGGCCAACCCAAAGTTGAAAAGGTCCACATTCCAGAGGAAAACCAAGTGTCTAAAGTATCTTCATCTTTAATCCATCCCTCTCCTTCGGGAGCAATTTCACCACAATAGATTTCTTCAGCTTTGTACCAAATTGGAATACTATGACCAAACCAAATCTGACGAGAAATACACCAATCATGAAGATTACTCATCCAATCTAAGTATCTTTTATTAAATCTATCAGGAATAAATTTAATTTCACCTTTTTCGGCGACTTCGATTGATTTTTCTTTTAAAGATTTATTTCCTAAGCGCTCTAATTTTTTATCTACTGAAATAAACCATTGTTTTGAAGATAGGGGCTCAATTGCCGCCCCGCAACGATAGCAAACCGACAAATTATTTATTAGTTCTTCTTCTTTTTCTAGTAGCCCTTGTTTTTTTAGTTCTTCGACTATTAACTCGCGCGCTTCCAGCGTACTGAGATTAGAAAATTTCCCGAAACCGGGATTAATTTTAGCATCCTCATTAATAACCTTAATGATTGCTAAATTATTTACTTGTGCCATCTGCCAGTCAACCATCGAATGAGCTGGGGTTACGCCGAGAGCGCCAGTTCCAAAATCAGATTCAACCGTCCAATCAGAAATAATTTTTATATTTAACTCTTGCCCGCAAAAATTTACTTTATACTCTTTCCCGATATATTTTTTATACCTTTCGTCTTTCGGATTTACAGCCACGGCTGTATCTCCTAATTTTGTTTCTGGCCGAGTAGTTGAGATTGAAATAGGAAAAGCCTTATCATATTTAAAGGTATAAATCTTCGCTTTTTGTTCTTTATATTCAACTTCATCATCGGCTAAAGTTGAGTGGCAATGCGGACACCAATTAACGATTCTTTCACCCCGATAAATAACGCCTTCGCGATACATATTAATAAACATGCAATTAACCGCCTTTTGTCTCGCGTCGTCAAAAGTAAAAGCCTCTCTCGACCAATCCAATGAAGATCCCATCTTCTTAGTTTGGTGCAAAATTGTTGCCTGTGTATTTTTTAAAAATTTCCAAATTTCTTCTAAAAGTTTTTCCCGTCCTAAATCATGACGAGTTTTTCCAGTTTCTTGAAAAATTTTCTTTTCTACAACCATTTGCGTGGCAATCGCCGCATGATCCGTCCCTGGTAACCAAAGAGCTCGAAAACCAGCCAGGCGCCGGTAACGAATCAATAAATCTTCAATCGCCAACATGCAACTATGACCAATGTGTAGGTTTGCGGTTATGTTTGGTGGGGGAAGAATAATGGTATAGCTTTTTGCGTCAGGTGCCAAATCTAAATTATCCGGGTTAAAATACCCGGATTCTTCCCATTTTTTATAGATTTTATCCTCATTTTCGCCAGGATTATAGGCCTTTTCTAGTTCAAGTTTCATAACTTAAAATTACCAAAAAAACGCTCTTAAGTCAACTATGTTTTATCTTGACTTTGAGCAATATTCATTATATATTAAAGAGTCGACTCATAAAGCTTAGACAGATTTTTAATGTTAAAAAATGCTCAATATCGAACAACAAATCATTAAACAATTGGAGATTTCTAAAAATATTTTGATTATTTTTCCGACTGATTGGGATGGCGACGCTGTCGCCTC
>JBBSAU010000118.1:0-2340 GCA_038251925.1 Patescibacteria group bacterium
AAAATAACCCAGTTTTAATTGGCGAAGCCGGAACTGGAAAAACAGCGATTGTCGAAGGACTAGCCCAAAGAATTATCGCTGGTGATGTTCCTGATAGTTTAAAAAATAAAGAAATAGTTACACTTGATTTAGGATCAATGGTTGCTGGTGCAAAATTCCGCGGTGAATTTGAAGATAGGCTTAAGGCAGTTCTCAAAGAAGTCAAATCGCAAAATGGCCGAATAATTTTATTTATTGATGAGCTTCATACCTTAATCGGAGCAGGAGCGTCTGAAGGCTCGATTGATGCTTCAAATATGTTAAAACCAGCCTTAGCCAGAGGTGAACTGCGAACAATCGGCGCCACAACGACTAAAGAATATCAAAAATACATTGAAAAAGATGCCGCTCTTGAAAGACGCTTTCAACCGATAATAGTGAATGAGCCAAGCGTTGAAGATACGATTTCGATGTTGCGCGGACTCAAAGAAAAATATGAAGTTCATCATGGCGTTCGTATAACGGATAACGCTGTCATTGCGGCAGCTAAACTTTCTAACCGCTATATTAGCGATCGTTTTTTACCTGACAAGGCGGTTGATTTAATCGATGAAGCAACCTCTTCTTTGCGCATGGAAATTGACTCAATGCCCGATGAGCTCGACCAACTAAAGAGAAAAATAAACCAGCTCGAATTAAACAAGGCCGGAATTATGACGACTGATAAAAAATCCTCAAAACTCAAAGTAATTAATTCCGAGCTGGCAAAATTAAAAGAAAAAGCGAATCAATTAGAACTGCACTGGAACAATGAAAAAAATATTATCTCGCAAATTCGTGTTTCAAAAAAAGAAATTGAAGATTTAAAAATTAGAGCCGAAATAACTCAACGTCAAGGATCCGACTTAACAGAAGTCGCGAAGATTAGATATGGATTAATCCCAGATTTAGAAAGTAAAATCAAAAAACTTCAAGATGAATTAATTAAAATTCAAAAAAAGGGTCAAAGAATATTAAAAGAAGAGGTTGACGAAGAGGATATCGCTAAAGTTATTGCTCGCTGGACAGGCATCCCGGTCAACCGAATGCTTCAGGACGAAATAAAAAAATTAAGCGAAGCCGAAATTGAATTAAACAAAGAAGTTGTCGGCCAAGACGAGGCGATTAAAGCGGTTGCTAACGCTCTGCGCCGTTCCCGTGCCGGTATTAATGAAGAAAAAAAACCGATCGGTTCATTTCTTTTTGTCGGTCCGACCGGGGTTGGTAAAACGGAACTAGCCAAATCTTTGGCGAAGTTTATGTTCGATGATGAGAAATCGCTTATTCGTCTTGATATGAGCGAATTCATGGAAAAACATTCGGTTGCTAAATTAATCGGCTCCCCTCCGGGCTACGTTGGTCACGATGATGGTGGACAATTAACTGATAAAGTCCGTCGACACCCTTATAGCGTAGTTTTATTTGATGAAGTTGAAAAAGCTCATCCTGATATGTTTAATGTCTTACTGCAAATTCTTGATGATGGTCGCTTAACCGATTCAAAAGGCAGGACCGTTAACTTCAAAAATACCATAATTATCATGACCTCAAATTTAGGTAATGAAATTATCAAACAATATTCAATCGGTTTTTCCGACGGCAGTGACAAACTTGAAGTCGCTAAAATACATGATGATGAAATGAAAGATAAAATTGATAAAATTCTGAAAAATCATTTTAAGTTAGAGTTTTTAAATAGAATTGATGAAATAGTTCTTTTCCGCAGTCTAAGTGCAACAGCATTAGAGAAAATCGTCGACTTAGAACTAGCAAAAGTTGAAAAACGCTTAAACACTAAAAACATTGCCCTGCGCATTAGCCCGAAAGTAAAGAAATTATTAGCTGAAAAGGGCTATGATATTACTTATGGCGCGCGCCCACTCAAGAGAATTATCCAGACGATGATTTTAGACGAATTAGCCCTCGATATCATAGAAGGAAAGGTAAAAGACGGGGATAAAGTTAAAATAGAATTCGAAAATAAAGAAAAAATTTCAATTAGCGTCAGTTAAAATTGTTTCATTTGAAAAAATATATTATAATAGAGAGGCACATATAAAAAATCAAATTAAAACAAATGAAATTACAAAAATTAATCCCGCTTTTTTTATTTTTACTAATTACGCCCTTAAGCACTCAGGCTCAGGTTCAAATTGACCCGAACTTTAATCCTAATAACATTATCACCGATAATGATCTTTTAAATTACAGTTCAATGAGTCTACCTGATATTCAAAATTTTTTACAAAGTAAAAAAAGTTTTCTGGCTAATTATACAACCGCCAATGCTCATGGCACGGTAAAATCAGCGGCTGAAATCAT
>JBBSAU010000119.1:0-2316 GCA_038251925.1 Patescibacteria group bacterium
CAACAAGGCATTATATTATTATTATGTTGTCTTGGTAATGAATTCTGAATACTATCCGTAACGCTAACATTTATATTATTGACATCGGTATTGGAATCACTACAATTGTCCATTGAATTTACCATTTGATCCGAGACACTAACTAATGGTTTATTAAAATCCGCCGCTTGGGCAATATTAACCGATGAACCAAACCACATGTCAACGCAAAAGCCACTGACGGCAGAAATTGAACCGATAATAATAAATATAACAATTGTTTTAAAAAATTTATTTAGCATTTTTAATTTAATTTACTAAAAACGCGACCAAGCTCCGCGGCAGTTTTTTCATCAGCGCCAGATCTTAAAGCATTAACAACACAACTATTAAGGTGGTTTACAAGTAGAATTTCTTCCGCTTTTTTTATTGCACTTCTGACAGCTGAGCTTTGCTGCAAAACATCTATACAATAAGTGCCGCCTTCAACCATTTCTATGACTTTATGTAAATGTCCCTCAACGATTTTTAGTCGACGAGCAACATTTTGACGCGGAGTGGCTAATGTTTTTTTGCTATTCATAATATATTTATATCCTCCCTAGGAGGGTAAATAAATTATACAGCGCATAGGTATTTTCGTCAAATAAAAAAGACGGCTTTTTGCCGTCTTAAACTCATTTAAAAAGGATACTCATCTGGGAATATAAGACTAAATTGTCCAGTAATTTTCACTTGCCCCTTTTTCTTCTTGGCTTTTTTTTCTTTTTCCATATTCCTGGCTGATTCGTAAAATATTCGTTGCATTTTTTTTAACTTAGCTAACGTGGCAAAGTACAGAGCATTTTCATAAGCTACATCCATTACAATAAAAGCAATAAGACCTTCGCGAAAGCGTCCCGTTCGGCCACCGCGTTGTAAACGAGCGATGCCAGTCGTCGGTTGGTTATAATGTACAACGACATCAATTTCTGGCAAAGACAAGCCTTCCTCAACAACCGAAGTTGCAAAAATGATTTGTATTTTTTTCTGAGAAAATTCTTCGATTACTCTTGTCTGGCTCTTAACTGATTTACCGGCCCCTCCAAGAAGCACGTCAGATTTATAACCCAGGCTATTAAACAAAGCAGATAAATATCGCGCGGTTTTTTTACTGGCGACAAAAACCAACATGCTTTTATTTTTCCACGTCATTTCTCTGATTAAGGCATAAAGCGCTTCTTCTTTTGGATGCATCGCCTTAATGTTTTTAATAAGTAGATATAATCTAGAGAAACCAGGATCAAGAAGAATTGCTTGCGCAGCCTTCGATTTATCGCTTTTCAAAGATTCCTCGACATAAGCCAAAAAACTAAAGTAACTTTCGGTCATTAAAAGGCGATAGACATACGCGAGTTTATACTGTTTAGCAAACAAGGATTTTCCGCTATATAATTCCGGTGTTGGCAAAGTATCGATTACTTTAGAAAGCTTATCGCTATCCGCTTGCGTCAGAAAGGGATTTGCTTCATCAAGAGAAAAAATCTGTTGTTTTTTTATCTCTTTAAAAAGTTTATCCAGTTGTTTTAGAACATCGAGATAGGCATGGCTCAAATAAACTTCAGCTTCCTTAAGTTCCGATGAAACTAGGGTTTTAATAAAGCGCTGTTTTTTTTCTGGCGTTTCAATTTCAGCCGTGACCCAACTTTTTAAACCATAAGTGATTTCCATTTCCGCAATTTCATCATAACTCGTCGCTGGCGATGCAGATAAACAAAGAATTTTCTTTCCACTGGCTTTAAATAGTTTAGCAATCGGCACATAGGGATAAAAACCCTGGGCTTTGTGAGATTCGTCGACAATCAACAAATCAAACGAGTTCTCATTAATCAATCCCTTGGCTTGATCAACCATGAATACATGCGGGGTCGCTATTACTAAATTGCCGCTATGCCAATCTCGGTTTTTTATACCTCCATAAAGAATATTAGCTTCCTGACCGGAAATTTTATCATAAAGCGCTTTGTGTTGGCGTGTTAGAATAACCGTCGGTGTTACAAAAAGCGTTCTGACTTTCAGGGCCTCAAATACCAAGAAAGCCATAATGGTTTTCCCGGTACCAGTATCAGCCGTTAGGCCGACATTACCAATATCTAAATTACTTAATATTTGCAGCGCATAATTTCGCCACTCACTTATCTTTTTTTCATCACGAAAAGAAGAAAAGGGTAATTTATTCCAAATTTCGATAATCTGCTCGTTCTTTTCCATGATTTCTATTTTTTTGGTTAGTATTTAGTTGTTAAGGTAATAAGAAAATTTAACATAATTTATCTATTTTTGTCAATATAGTGCCAG
>JBBSAU010000120.1:0-2304 GCA_038251925.1 Patescibacteria group bacterium
TAAATTTTGGAGGCGGTAACGTAAAATATTTACAGGGCATCTGTTTAAAATCTGGTTATCATAATATAAAAACGAATAAAAGTTATATTCAATCTACTTGCTATAATCGTAACTATTTAGGAGATCAAAAATTTAATCTTAAGGATTCTATTATACATAGTGTTTATCCTTCGTATATTAACTCTGATTATGATTATGAAATTGAATTAGGTTGGCAGGACAAAACAACATCAAATACAATATTTCGCGTGAGAAGATATGTGCAAAAAAACTCTCCTTTACACGATACTATAAAAAGCACTGGAAATAAAATAATAAAATTTATTTGGCCTAATGATACAATGCCAAATAGTAATTTTAAAAAAATATACCAATTCCCATAAGGTAATTTTTTAACACAAAAAAAATAATTACTATATTTTGTAAATTAATAATTGGGCGTTTTAACACGCTTTCCGCTATAATCTTTTTTCCTTCCCATCTTCTCTTTCTAAAAAAGTATTTCCACTGCAATCGTTAACGCTTCAACAACCTCAGTTCTTTGTACCTTGGTTTTAGTTCTCGCATCCTATTTTTAAATACTCGCACAATCATTTTAAGTATTTTTACACTATTTTTATAAATTACAAAAATTATTTTAAATAATAACAACTTATTTTTAAATACTTTAATACTATTTTTAAATATTTGAACCTATGCTTTATAAGCTTTAACACTATTTTTAAATGTTATTAACTACGTTTTACTATCTTTAATCATATTTTTAAGAACTAACAACATTACTATGCTATCACTCAACTTAAAGCCCATTTTTATCGCCAGAGGCGAGAGTGTAAAGTTGATTGTGTAAACGTAGATTTAGAGTTTACATCTGTCTTCAAAGATAATTAAAAATTGATTAAGGATTAAGCCCCAATTTTTGATAGACTTGCCCCACGCTTTTTCGATGTTAGTTATTGATAGATAAATTGATTTTGAGGCTGCATTTTCATTTGGGAATTGTGTTTTTGTTTTGGTGTATTTTCTTATCCCCCTATTTAAATTTTCAATCGTGTTTGTAGTATAGATAATGCGTCTAAGCTCAAGCGGATATTCAAAATAGGCGGACAAATTAGTCCAATTTTCTTCCCATGAATTAATGGCATATTTATATTTTGTTTTCCATTTTGCATTAAAAATCTCAAACTCTTGCAGGGCAGATTTTCCGTTAATAGCTGTATAAACTTTTTTTAAATCTGCGCAAAATTCACGCCTGTCTCCCCAGGTAACGAACCTACAGCTATTTCGGATTTGGTGTACGATGCAGAGCTGCGTAACGGTTTTAGGGAAAACTGCAGTGATGGCCTGAGTAAATCCTTTTAAGTTATCCGTGCACGCAATAAGGATGTCTTGTACACCCCGGGCTTTTAAATCTGTTAAAACATTCATCCAAAACGCAGCTGATTCTGTTTTTTCAATCCAAAATCCCAGCACCTCTTTCTTACCTTCTGAAGTCAGGCCAATAACAATATAAACACACTTATTAATTACCTTGCCATCATCTCTTATTTTAAGCACAATACCATCCATCCAAACTGTATAGTAAACAGATTCAAGAGGTCGTTGTTGCCACTCTTTAACGCTTACCATTATACGTTCTGTAATGTTGGAGATTGTCGTTTCACTGATGTTTAATCCATACATTTCAAGCACCTGGTTACTTACATCAGAGGTCGTCATCCCCCGACTATACAGTCCTATTATAGCATCTTCAATTTTGCCGCTTATAGTTTCTCCTTTAGGAATTATGTGCGGCTCAAATTCACCGTTCCTGTCTCTGGGAATGTTTAAAACAACTTCGCCAACATTTTCGGTATTAATAGTTTTTGAAAAGGAGCCATTACGACTGTTGCCACTGTTATAGCCACTTTTATCATGTTTACTATATCCCAAATGTTCGTCTAATTCGCCTTGCAGCATCTCTTCGATGCCTTGTTTAAAGAGGGCGTTAAAATAATCCTGAAATGACTCTTTATTTCTAAATTGTTTGAAAAAACCTTTCGGTACTAATTCTTCTGTTTTCTTTTTCATTTGTGTATTTGGTTAAAGGTAACTTTTTTCATCCCCCCCTCCGCTTGCGTTTCGCTACGCTTCACTTCAGCGGAGGGGGGGCAGTGTCCCGTCATCCTGTGTTTACACAAACTGTTTTACACTACCGTTTTATAACAAAAACATAAACTCTTACTGCTCGAACAGAACTTAAAGCGACGAAAACACAAATTGCAGCGTCAAGAATCGAAGTTAAAGTCCGAGAATGTTGTCCGA
>JBBSAU010000121.1:0-2284 GCA_038251925.1 Patescibacteria group bacterium
AGATAAAAAAATAAGAAAAGTGAAACTGATAAAATAAAGAAACCTAAAAAAAGCATTTCTTTTTCACCAATATATTTATCAGCCATTATTCCTGCCGGGATTTCAAAAATCAGGAAGGGAATTAACATTATCGAAAACATTAACCCTAGAGACGCCCATTCTATTCCCAGATTTTGGTGAAGGTAAAGAGGTAAGTAAACGACGGCCGTGCTATAAAAAATCTGTAGAAGAAGGGAAACGAAAAATATTCCTCGGAGATTTTTGTTTTTCCATGTTTTTTTGATTACGGTAATAATTTTCTCTTTACGATAGACAACCTTGTCCTTGAGTCGTGCGCCTTGATAGAGAAAAATAAAAAATACTGGAACGATTAAGAAAGCGGCAACTAAGAAGGGTAGCTGATATTCACCGATTTTGATTAAATAACTGGAAAGAGCGGGGGCAAGAATCCAGCCAAAATTAATAAATGTGAAATAGGTAGTTCTGGTTCGACCAGTCGAGGTAGCACTAGAAAAGCTCGCAATCAATACATCCATATTTATCCAAAGAAGATTGGTGGAAATTGTAAAGAGAATAATTGAAATAAGAGCAGATACGGGTCCGTTTATTACAACATAGGCAAGAAGCGCCACCGCTTGCATACAAAGAATAACTTTGGTTAGAAAAAAATTACTTAATGATTTTATTAATTTTGGAAAGAAGATAATACAAAAGACCGTTAGAGTATTGGCAATTATAAAGAATATACTTAAGGTTTCAAGACTGATAAATTCATTTAAAAAATTTGATTGGATATAAGCAGGTAGGGCTGATGAAATCGCTAAGATTAAGCCGATGCAATATAGAATAATCAAACTTATCCGTCTTTTAATATCAGTCATTTTTTGTTTTGGCATGAGAATTAAAAATTATAAGAAAAAATGAAGCGAATATGATTATTAAGCTCATGAATTGCGGCCAACGGAGACCTAAAAAAGTGGGGGCCCAGTCTATTCGAATAGTTTCGAGAGTGAAGCGTAATATAGAATATGATATCATATAATAGACTATCATCCAAACAAAAAAAGTTTTATTTAATTTATTTTTTTTAATAAAATAAATATTAAATAAAAGAAGGGATGTGAAGATTATTAAGCAGCCCAAGCTTTCAAATAAAAATGTCGGCTGGAAATAAGAATTTGAAATATATGCCCAGGGGCGGTTTAATACTTGGATCGGTATGCCCCAGGGCGCGCTAGTTGGTAGGCCAAATAATTCTTGATTAAAATAATTTCCCCAACGGCCGAGTGCTTGCCCGAGAGCAAGTCCGGGCAGAGCCAAAGCGATTAGCCGCCAAGGAGATAGTGTTCGTTTGCGAGAGAAAAAATAAATAGTTAATAGGCCACCGATAATGGCTCCGTGAATAGCTAGCCCGCCCTGCCATATTTTAAATATATCTAGTGGATTATTTAGATAATATGTATATTCAAGGAGAATATCGTAAACTCTTGCTCCAATTAGACCGTTAATGATTAACCAGAAACACAGATCAAGCAAAGTATTTGAGTCAATTTTATAATATTTTGCCAATCTAAAGCTGACAATTAAAGCTGCTAGAATGCCGGAAACCATAAATAAACCGTACCAATAAAGATTAAGCGGGCCTAGTGAAATTAATATAGGATTGGGCTGAAAGTTATGTAAAAAGTTAATCATAGTTAAATTTTAGCAATTTTATGGTTTAACGGCAAATAAAAAATAGCGATTTTATTCGCTATTTAGTATGTGCGGGCGGAGAGACTCGAACTCTCAAGAGTTGCCCCGCTAGCTCCTAAGGCTAGTGCGTCTACCAGTTTCGCCACGCCCGCAGTTTTTTACTTATTACCGTCTTTTTATATTAAACAATTATTTTTATAAAGTAAAGAATGTGTTATAATAAAATAATAAAATAATAATAAAATAAGTTCAATATTTTTATGTTAAAAAATAAATTTGTCCATTTTTTTGATGAACTAGGAATTAAAGATGTACCTCTAGTTGGTGGAAAAAATGCTTCTCTGGGCGAAATGTATGGTCATTTAGTAAAGAAAGGCCTCCGTATTCCTAATGGATTTGCAACAACTGCCTCGGCTTATAATCACTTTTTGGAATCAACTGGTTTAAAGAAAAAAATAATTGAAATTCTAAAAGATCTTGATACTAAAAATGTAAAAGATCTAATGAAGAAGGGGGCGGAAATTAGAAAATTAATTATTGCTTCAGAGCTACCTAAGGATTTTTCAAGTGCAATTACTGAAGCTTATCG
>JBBSAU010000122.1:0-2206 GCA_038251925.1 Patescibacteria group bacterium
ATGAAGTAATTCTAAGGATTACCTCTTTGTTCTTCACTTTTCGTTAAGAATTTCCATATTTGTGGCCGGAAGCTTTTTGGTAGTCCTTTAATTATTCGTTTATGGAGCTAAAATATTTAAGCTAAATTGGTTTATACTTTTTCTGTGCTTTTCTATTAGTATTTTAACTAAACGTTTTTGCTTATTGATTTCTCCTTGAAGTAGACCAACTTTTTCAAGAACGGTATCAAGTGAGCTATTTAATGATTCAATTATTGAAGTGGTTTTTTCTGCTTTGAATCTATCAAATAGTTCAACGTTTATTTTGAGATTTTTTAGCTTTTCTTCTACCTTTTCATCTTCACTAAAACTTACGGAAGAAATGTTTTTTAGAGCTTTAAGTTTTAATAATAAATCGTCAATTTGTTGCTTAACTGTAACAATATAATTCATTTCGGATTCTTCTAATCCTGTTTGTTTTTCTGTTATAGATTGAAGTGTCAAATTAGCATTTTCTGAAAAATACTCTCCAAGGTTTTTTAGTGCTTCAATAATAACTGTAAAATTCTTTATTACATTCTTGTCATAAAATGTTGATACAGATTTTATTGTTTCTTTATTTTCAGTAGTTGGCGAAGTGCAATATGGACAATCATCAGATATTTCAAGAAACTGTTCGCCATTATTTTGCCAGTCCAACCATTTTACACAACTTTTGTCTTTTATTAGTTTACTATATCCTTTTAATGAATCTGGAATATGTTGAATTTTATTACCTTCTTTTAATCCTTTGTATAGAGCGGAAGACTTTGAAAGTCCGCTTTGTGTTGTAGCAAAGCTTTTCGATAAATTTTCAAAATCTGATATAGTTTTATTTAGGTCTTCGTTATCTGAAAAAACTTTTTTTATCTCAGATAATAGTTGTTCTATTTGGTCGGTAGAAATTTTGTATTCTGGTGTGTTTATAAAAATCTCATAGCTATTTGAAATTAGTTCGTCTTCTTTAAAAAGGAACTGATTAAGGTATTCTTCATTAAAAATTAGAACACTTTTAATCTCTTCGTTCATTGTAATCTCAGGTACAATTTCAACTTCTGAACTTCTGTGTTTGAAAGGAATTAATTCTTTTAATAATTCGGGAGAATCGATACCATATTTTATAGCCCTTGTAATTGTACTTTTTCCAGTACCATTAATACCAAATTTAATATTGAGTTTATTGTTGGTTATTTCAATTTTACCACTGTCGATATTATTGCAATTTGTAATAGTTAATTCCATAAATGTGGTTTCGTTTGTTTAACGGTGTCGTTTTTTAACATTGGCTATAACGTTTTGCAGCTACCCGAAGGAGGGGAATTGGAACACAAAATTATCAATAAAAGATGAACATAAACCGAAGCACAAAACTCCATATAAACACTAAAACCCCTCTTTTGGGTAGGTGCTGTTATAAGCCGTTAATTTATTCAATATTATGCCAATAAAAAAAGAGAATATAAAGCGTTACCCGAAAGACTGGAAGCAAATTTCAGAAAGGATAAGATTTGAAAGAGCAAAAAATAAATGTGAAGTGTGTGGTGTCAAAAACTACTCGTTAATCCAATACCGGGACAATAAAACAATAGTTGAACACGAACCGCCATATAAGCATCCAATGGGGTTTTCTGATTACAATGCAGCCGTTGAATTAAAACAGCACTTAAACGAATGGAACGACCTATATCAATTAAAATTAGTTGTATTAACAGTTGCTCATTTAGACCATATTCCAGAAAATTGTCAAGACGAAAACTTAAAAGCAATGTGTCAAAAATGCCACAATAATTATGATAAAAAACACAGAAGAGAAACAGTCCTTAATTGTCGCCACGTTGGTCAGGAGTCGCTTTTTAATGGCTTATAACGGCTGACGCTATACGAAGGCAGGGATTAAGATGCACTACCCTTTCAGCCTTACCCAAATGATAATTAGTTGCACACTGCTTGATTTAGCAGTACGCCCCTGCTTTTTTATAGCGTATGTTATAGGGCGTTTATTTTAAGAGATTATGACAGCAAAACAAATAAGATTACAACGTGAGAAACAAATCGCTTTAAACGCTTGGTATAGCTGTATGATAGCGATGGGTAGTGTGCCAAAAAACGAAGATTTATATTTTGAAACACAAAAGCGATTTAAGGTAAAGCACCGAATTGGCAAAAATGAAAAAATTAAAACAACTTG
>JBBSAU010000123.1:0-2195 GCA_038251925.1 Patescibacteria group bacterium
AGAATATTATTTAAACTTAACTCCTGGCTCAGAAACCGTTTTAAATAAGGCGAAAATGAATAATTTTGAAATATGTACTAAGAGGGTAAAATATATAAAAAACAGTTATTATAAAGAAGGCTATGTTAAGAAATGCGACCTTGATGTTGAAATGGCAGTAGATTTAGTGAAAGAAAAGGATAATTACGATAAAATGATTATTTTTTCTGGTGATGGTGATTTGGCTTATGTTATTAAATATTTAAAGGAATTTTATAATAAGACTGTTTATATTTTTGCCGCCCGAAATCACTTAGGTAAAGAATTGGTGGATTGTGAAAAAACTAAAATCATTAGGAAAATTTTATTTGTTGAAGATTTTAAGGATTTTTTAAATAGAAGGCGAGCCTAATTTGATAAAATCAAAAAACCGCCCAAAGAGCGGAATTCGAATAAAATCAGGTAGGCCTGAAGCCTACAAGTGTATTTTAGCAATGCTTAAAATTTGTGTCAAGATTAAAATTAATTTCAAAATAGATACAAACAGGGCAGATTATTAACAATCCTAGCCTTTAGCTAAAACTAGCCCATAAACTTTTGAGGCGCCGGCGGTTTTTAAAACACTAGCGGCTTCGTTTAAAGTGGCCCCAGTCGTTATAACATCGTCAATTAAAATAATAATTTTACCGCTTAAATTAGACCCCTTCCAAGAAAAAGCAGATTTCATATTGGCGAGACGTTCGCTTTCGCTTAAAGTTGCTTGGGGCGCCTGGCTTTTTACGCGCTGCAAATCGAGATTTAATTTATAATTAAAAGCGGCACTAAAATCGCGAGCGATTATTTCGGCTTGGTTAAAACCGCGCCAGCGTAGGCGTTTTTTTGATAAGGGAATCGGAATGACAAGGGGAGAGGAAATAGGTAGGACCTGGCTCCCGAGTGTGGGGATCGTAGTAATCATTTCTTTCTTCCAAAACTCAATTAAAAAATCCGCTAAAATATTTCCTAGTGGACTGATAAAATTATATTTATATTTTAAAATAATATCTTTTAAAAGCGGATCTTCGTAGTTTCCGGCGATAAATATTTTGTCTAAATTTGAAATTTTTAAATTTGAAGTGGCTAAGGCTAAGTATTTGGCATCATTAGAATTAATTTTAGCCAAACAATCATCGCACAAATATTTTCCTTCAAGTTGGCAACTTAAACACTCAATCGGGAAGAGAAGGTCAAGCAAGAAACTGCGAAGTTTTTTAAGTGGCCGACTCATTATCGAAGTTTTACTTTATAAATAGAGCCAGAAAACTTATCAGTAAAGTATAAATAATCCTGATCACTGCCGACAATTATTTGAGAAATGTTATAAGAACCATCAGGAACAGCAATTAATTTTTGACTACCGGTCGTTAAATCAATTTTATATAAGCTATCTTTTGTTTTATCGGCAAGCTCCGGAAAAAGACCGGCGCCTTTTTGTAAATTATCAGGGACAGCGCAATAAACCTCCGTATTAGAAGCAAAAGTGCATTTATTGGCCCAAGTAGCGATATCGATGCTGCGTCTGTTTTGGCTAATCGTATCGGTACTAGCGTCAACAATCCAAAGACGAGGTTTTAAATCGTCACGGGTATTATAAACGCTATATAAAAGGCGATCGCCAGTCGTTGACCATTGTGATTGAAAACCGCGACCTTCGACAATCGTCGATTTAAAATTTTCACCATTTAAGCCGACAAAGAAAACTTCTTGGCGGTCGAAATCAACGCCTTGAGTATACATCGCGACAATTTGATTATTAGGTGACCAGGAAGGATAGACACTTTTATCTTGAGTGCCAATTTCTTCAAGAGGAATGGCTTTTGATCCGTCATCATTTGAGACGACTAGCCAGCGATTATTAGGGTCGAGGCCGATACTTTTAGAAATGAGTTTATCGCTTGAAGGGGAGAAAGAGAAGTCCTTCCAATGAGCGGGAAGGGTGACCTGCTTTTGGGTTGAAAAATTATAGAGAATTTTACTACCGTCGGGATATTCAAGGACGGCCTTATTTTTATCAGGTGCCCAAGTAACTGTATCAACAGAGTGAAAAACTTTATCGCTCAGTAAAATTTTATTGCCAGCGGAATCTATTTTATAAAATTTACCTTCATTTTTATCATAGTATTGAATTCGTCCGTCAGAACTAAGAGTTGGGTCGAGTGAAGGGGATTGATTTAAGA
>JBBSAU010000124.1:0-2108 GCA_038251925.1 Patescibacteria group bacterium
AAAGAACGTCATGATTTTCTTAGTACCCAAACAAATGATCTTCACCAAGCCATTAAATCTCTTGAAGAAATAATTTATGAATTAGATTTAAATATTAAAGGACGCTTCGACCAAGAATTTAAAGTAATTTCTGAAAAATTTAATGAGTATTTCAAAATTCTTTTTAACGGCGGCGCTGCTAAAATATCTAAAGTAATGCTTGAAGATCTTGAAAAAGAAGAAAAAAATAACCAAGCTGCAGCTAACGGCAACGAACCTAGTAATCAAATAGCTGGTCTAACCCCTGCCGAATCGGAAATTAAAAATGAAACCGACGAAAGACTAAAGCGAATTAAATTTTTAAGAAAACATAATGCAGTTGGTTTAGCGGGAATTGAAATTCAAGCTATTCCTCCAGGCAAAAAAATTCAAGCGGTTTCAATGCTCTCTGGAGGCGAGCGTGCTCTGACTGCTATCGCCTTAATTAGCGCAATTATCAGTGCTAATCCGTCACCATTTGTCGTTCTTGACGAAGCCGACGCCGCTCTAGATGAAGCCAATTCTGAACGTTTAGCAAAAATCCTTGATGATTTATCGAATAAAACTCAGTTTATTGTCATAACTCACAACCGCGCTTCAATGCGTCGCGCCAGCATACTTTATGGCGTAACCATGGAATCAGACGGGGTCAGTAAACTTTTAAGTGTTAAGCTTGATGATCTAAAAAAATAAAAAAATTATTTAGTTTTGCCTTATATTTTCTTCAGCCCGACTTTGTTATTATAAAAACCACTCCAAGCGAGTGGTTTTTAGATATAAAATATGTCGATAAAAGTATTATCAGCAGCCTTGATAGGCTTAGACGCAGAAATCATCGAAGTCGAAGCCGATTCCGGTGGCGGCGATTTTGGGCAAATCGCTATCGTCGGGCTCCCTGATACCTCAACGTCAGAAGCCAAGGAAAGAGTAAAGAGTGCTCTACGCAACTCAGGGTCTGAATTTCCAAAAAGAAAAATTACCGTTAATCTTGCCCCGGCCAATGTTAAAAAACATGGCCCTGCCTATGATTTACCAATTGCCATTAGCATTCTCGCCTTAAAGAATACATTTCCAGTTGATTTTAAAGATTGCTTACTTGTTGGAGAACTTTCACTTAATGGTGAGCTTAGGCCGATAACAGGCATATTGGCCATTGCTTTAAAAGCAAAAAAAATAGGTATTAAAAATATTTTCATTCCCGAAAAAAATCTCCCCGAAGCCGAATTAATAAGTGACATTAATATATTTCCGGTAGCCAATCTGGTTCAAATAATAAATCATTTTAAAAATAAAATTTTAATTCCAAATAAACGATTATCAGAAATAAAAGCCCCCGCGTTTAACACTGAAAATAGCAATATTACTAATTTTTCTGAAATCAAAGGCCAAGAAAAAGCAAAACGCGCACTTGAAATCGCGGCGGCCGGCGGACATAACGTTCTTTTAATTGGTCCCCCTGGTTCAGGAAAGACTTTACTCGCACAATCAATGCCGAGTATTTTGCCAAGACTAACGAGCGAAGAAATACTCGAGGTGACAAACATCTATAGCATTGCTGGAGAATTAAAAAATAGTAATACCCTTATTACGGAGCGTCCTTTCCGCGCGCCTCATCATAGCGCCTCGGGAATTTCTTTAATCGGTGGTGGTACTTGGCCGCGCCCAGGCGAAATTTCTCTCGCTCATCAGGGAGTGCTATTTTTAGATGAACTACCAGAGTTTAAACGCTTCGCGTTAGAGAATTTGCGACAACCGCTTGAAGAAGGTGTAATTAATATTAATCGAGCCGCTGGTTCACTTAAATTTCCTTGTAATTTTATCTTAATTGCGGCGATGAACCCTTGTCCTTGCGGCTATCTCGGAGACAAAAATATTAATTGCCGTTGTCGAGAAACGCAAATTCAAAATTATCGCAATCGTATTTCGGGACCAATAATTGACCGTATCGACCTCCATATAAACATTTTTCAAACTAGTTTTTCTAAGCTTGAAACCACAATTCCTGAAGAAAGCTCAGAGACAATCAAAAAAAGAGTTTTAAAGGCCCGAGAAATTCTGGCTACTCGTTATCAAAATTTAGGCCTAAGCAC
>JBBSAU010000125.1:0-2100 GCA_038251925.1 Patescibacteria group bacterium
CTTGATTTAAAAATTATTGCCGGCGGAAAAGCAAATTGGGATTACAATGATAGTTCAGGGCTAACTGCTTGCATGAATGCTCAGGGCTTATATGCAAAATTAACTACTGGCGACTACATAGAACCTTGGCACTGGTCTTTAACCGGTAAATAATTAGTTTAAAAAGATATTAAGAAAAAGAGCGCTTACTAGCGCCCTCTATCCATAGCTTCGTTAGCCAATCTATCTGCTTCTTTATTTCGCTCTCGCGGAATATGAGTATATGAAATTTTTTTGAAATTAATACTTAAATTGTGAATCATTAAAAACAAAGGCGCCAAGTCTTTGTTTTTTACTTTGTATTCTCGTTTTAATTGCTTAACAACTAGTTCACTGTCTAAATAGCATTCAAGCTCCTCGGCGCCAAGACTTTTCGCTTTTTGCAAAGCGGCAATTAGAGCTTTGTATTCAGCCTGGTTATTTGTTGCTACGCCCAAAAATTCAGAAATCTCGGCAACAACTTTTTTATTTTCATCATAAATAATCGCTCCAATTCCCGCCGGTCCCGGATTACCCCGCGCACCACCATCAGTAAATATAATTAGCTTAGTCATATTTTTTTATATCAATCATTTTTAATTGCGGTTCACGGCGGCCATTAAAATCATTAACTTCTAAATAATAAACTAAATCAACCCGGTCGCCAACTTTATATTCTTTATAGCTAGCCGCGCCGCCAAAAGCTAAAGCCCAAAAGGCGCGGGCACTACTATCTTTTTCATTAAATTGCGAAAAACGAATTTTAATATGCTGATTATCAAATCCCATGGTTGTGATATCATCAATTCTTAAATCATAAGAAACAAATCGTGGCTGCTGATTATTTTGGCCATAGGGGGCGAGCTTATTCAAGTCATCGGCTAAATCAAGCGTGATAAGTGAAAAATCTAATTGGGCTTCTATTTTTAACTTTGGGACTAAAGCTTCTTTTTTAATTCCTTCCTCAGCTATTTTTTGAATTTTAATTTTAAATTTATTCAAATTTTCCTCGGTTTTTATTGAAAATCCACAAGCCATCGGATGACCACCGTATTTATCCAAATATTCGGCACATTCTTCAATCGCGTGAATTAAATTCAGTTCTTCAACCGAACGGCCCGAGCCCTTGAATGAAACTTTTTTTGCGACTAACTTTTTTAAAATAGGATCAAACTCCGCCTCTTCAATTAAACGGGAAATAACTAAGGTCGGACGATAATATTTTTCTGTTATTTTTCCAGCGACGAGTCCAATAACACCTTCGTTCCAAACTTGATCTTCACCGGCAATCCCGACAATTAAATTAGGTAAATTATTCTTATCAATTTGTTCTTCAACAGAAGAAATTATTTCTTCGGTAATTTGCTGACGACTAATGTTGCGCTGGTTAAGTTCGGTTGCAAGTTCTAATGCCTCGCTCGGCTCGGTTGTTGTTAGAAGCGCAAATGCAGTATTAGCGTGACTCAGTCGACTAGCGGCATTCAGTCGGGGCCCAATTTGCCAACCAATATTCCAAGCTTCTAGCTGCCGAGTAGTATTAATTTTTGAAGCTTTAATTAGTTCATTTAAACCTAAGCGTTTACTAACATTTAAAATTTTTAAACCACTTTTTACGAGTAGGCGATTTTCTCCTAAAAGACTAACCATGTCGGCGACTGTCCCCACAGCGACTAAATCTAAACTTTTCTCGAGTATTAATTGTTTTTGCTTTTCTGGCAAGCTTGCTTTAGTTAAAAGTGCACAAATTAATTTAAAAGCGACACCAACGCCAGCTAAATATGGCCACGGGTAATTATCGCTTTTATCAGCCGGATCAATATAAAGACAATCAGGAATATCTTTTGGATCTTCTGGCAAAACATGGTGGTCGGTAACAATAACTTCTAAGCCTTTGCTCTTTGCATAGGCGATTTCTTCACGATTACGAATACCATTATCAACGGTTATCAGCAGTTTAAAGCCAGAGGCAACAATTTGATTAATCGCCATTTTATTTAAACCATAACCTTCCGTAACTCGGTCAGGCAAATAAACTTCGACCGTAGCATGTAAAATTTTTAAAGTCTCAAGTAATATAACCGA
>JBBSAU010000126.1:0-2039 GCA_038251925.1 Patescibacteria group bacterium
CTTACAAGCGCAATCAGAAGGACCAGTCTTACCAGAATACAAATTTACTCCCGACGGAATTGTAGACGCAAGTCAGTCTATTCCCGAATCACCAAAAATTAGAGAATCACACTCTCTGCTGGCTGGACAAAAAATAAATTTCGCCCAAGCCTGCGAAGCTAATAAAATTAGCTTCGAGAATATAAACTTAGTACGCGTTGGTGACTGGGTCAATCTCCCCTGTGGAGAAAACCTTAATCTTAACGTAAAAGTTAAAGCGGGAGAGTCAATTTGGCTACTTACTAAAATTTGGAATAAAGAGCTACGTACAATCGCTCTTAATGATTCTCTACTGGCCAAAGCTGACGTTGAACTACCGAGTGCAATTGTAAAAGAAATACCAGAATCAAACTGGAAATTATTTTTTGCAATTTTATATTCTATCATTCTGATTTTAATAATAGTAACAGCTTCTATTTTCATTATCAGATTTTTTAAATTTTACACCTTGTATAAAAAAGTAGAACAAAGCTGAAAATTTAAAAATACAAAAGCCATCTAAACAATGGCTTTTTTTATATTCAAACCGTATTTCCTAAAAATGGAATCGCGATTCTTTTTCGAGCCGTTTCCCCTTTAAATAAGTCGTGTTTACGTTCTGTCTGAATTTGACGATCGCCAGCATGTTGATCACGAGTCATCGCCTTAAAACTTGAACCGAGAAATAAAGTATGCTTGCCATAGCGCTTACTAATTCCGTCAACGCTCGCAAATATTTTTGATATTTTTTCCGCCATTAAAACTTCATTAAATAAATCAGCCTGTCGTGAATTATTAGGCGTTAAATCCATTAAAACTAGGCCCGAAGCCCGAAATAGGCGACTCGGAGTAAAAACTGAAGAAAAATATTTATCGATCATCGCAATTATTTCAATTGGATTATCAGTGGGACGTATTAATTTAAATTCATAACCTTGATAGTGAAAATCCTGAGTTTTTAAAAAGAAAAAAACTTTTTTAGCGGCTAAATTATGCCGTCGTAGTTTAATGCAAGAATTTTCAACATTCTTTGATAGCTGACTAAAAATATATTCCTGGTCGCTTGAGGGCGGCGTAAAAGTTTTTGTTTTACTGATTGACTGATAATTATCTTTATTTTCCGAGTTTACTTTATAAACCATCTCCCCTCTGAGCTCCTGCCAAATTTCTAAATGTGGCTTAGTTAAATTTATTTTTATCCAATCTATATCACGACTCGCAAACTCAAGCGCAGTCCTCACTCCGAGTTTATTTAAATAAGCAGTCGTTTGCGGGCCAATGCCCCAAATCTTATCAACACTAAGTTGAGAAAGATATTTATTTATATCAGGTCCAGAAATAATGGTTAGACCAGAGGGTTTTTTCCATTTCGAACCGACTTTCGCTAAAACTTTTGTGGGCGCCAGACCAACTGAAAAAGTAAAACCAAGCTCGCTATCAAGAGCTTCTTTAATTTTAAATGCCATTTTTTCATAAGACATATGAAGCGGGCGACGTAAGCCGGTTAAATCAGCAAAACATTCATCAATACTATATTGCTCAACTTCAGGTGTAAAACGACGAACAATATTAAACATCCGCAGCGAATACAAGCTATATGTTTCATAATCAGACGGTAAAAAAATAACGTCAGGGCAAATCTTTTTTACTTCCCGAAGCGACATCGCCCTTTTTACACCGCGCGCTTTAGCTTCATAAGTTAAAGAAGAGACAATCCCCCGTTCAAGTCCGGTGACGACTGGCTTCCCTTTTAATTCCGGATGGCGCGCCACTTCGCAAGACGCAAAAAAACAGTCGCCGTCAACGTGTAAAATCGCTTGCGGAAATGAATGTAAGCTAAAAGGCATTGATGTAATATTAAATTTTGAGACTAGCTCTTAAAGCAAACTAATATTTTCTAATCACAGACTTTACAACAGCCGCAATTTTTAATTCTTCTTTCGGATAAATAATCGGAAAGCGTTTATTGGCCGGTTCAAGAAAAATTAATCCGCCTTCTTTACGAAAATATTTTATCGTCC
>JBBSAU010000127.1:0-2019 GCA_038251925.1 Patescibacteria group bacterium
CACTAGCATTAACCTGCTCTGTTGTTAACATTTTTAAAATTTCATTTAATAAATCTTTAATTCTATTTTCATTAATCTCCTCCTGTTCTCCTTCCTCGTCAATAATAGAAATAATTTCCGATAAAGCCCTTAGCCACTTAAAATCAGCGTGGTTAATAACAATATTAAAATAATCATTATTATTTAAAATCGGACCATTTTTTATTTCATACTCTTTTCGCTCTAAATCCATTAATTTTTTATGGAGTGCTAAAAGCAACTTAATTAAATTCTGTATTTTATTTTTCATATAAATTAATATTATTTATCAGACAATAATAATATAACATTTTGGCCATCAAAAAAACACCACGAAGGTGTTTTTTTGTTTTGTGAGCGGGTAAGGGTAATTCCGCGCTCGCTTTTCGCCAGAAGCGCGAAAAGCTCACTTGCCCAGACCGGCCGCTAAGCGCTACGCTCGCTCGCGCTTATCGTCGCTCGATTATTCGTCTCGTCTTCCGACTCGACTCATATCTCGCTCGCCGCTTTTTCGATTACCCTTCATTCTTAAAATAAATAAAAACACGGACATTCGTCCGTGTTTTTATTTATGAGCGGGTAAGGGTAATCGAAACCCTCTCTCGACCTTGGCAAGGTCGCATAATAGCCACTATACGATACCCGCAATAATTTCTAAATTGCTAAAGTGCCGCGGGCGGGAATCGAACCCGCACTGTATCGCTACAACTGGATTTTAAGTCCAGCGCGTCTACCAGTTCCGCCACCGCGGCAATGTGGAGATGATGGGAGTTGAACCCATGTCCAACCGGTTTTCCTAAATACATTTACAAGAGTAGATCGATTTATTTTTTTTAACTTCAATCATCAAAAACCGAACAAAAGCGATTGAAGCGATTCTGGTTTTGTTTCGAAATTATTCGCCAAACACAAATAATATCTATCTTCAATTGAATGACACCGATTGGAAGTTATGAAGACTCACAACCCGCCGATGGTTAAGGCCTTATTTATTAGGCCATAACTGGAGCATAGCTTGGAGTTAACCAAGTGAATGCTCTTGCCGTTTTGGCATTTGTATTTTTTAGTCAGTTTAACGCGGATAGCTAAGCGCGTCTCGAATATTTAGAAAAAGATCCGACTGTCGATGCCTGGCATCCCCTAGTCTATATCTTAATTTAATTTCTTTTTGTTAATGACCTTAGCCTTCTATCAACTTCTCGTTTTTTGATCGAGTCTCTTTTATCATACTTCTTTTTTCCTTTAGCAACCGCGAATTCAAGCTTCAAAAAACTATGACTAGTATATATTTTTAAAGGTATTAGTGTCAAGCCTTCGGTCTGTTTCTTGCCTAATAAATGGCTAATTTCCTCACGTTTTAAAAGTAATTTACGTTCCCGGAGCTGATTATAATCAGGCATCGTGCCGGCATTTTTATAAGGAGTAATCTGACAGTTAACTAAATATAATTCTGTCTTACCGGCTTTCGTCCTCATGCTTATAAAACTACCCTTTAAACTAACTTGTCCGGCGCGCACCGCTTTTACTTCATGACCAAATAAAACCAGACCCGCCTCAAATTTATCGCGGATCTCAAAATCAAATCTAGCTTTTTTGTTGACCGCTAATTGGGGCATAATTCCATTCCTTTAATTTCGCGATTACTTTCTCGTTAGTTAAAATATTGTTTAAATAAGAATGATAACCAGGTTCATGAATCATTTTAATGATATCTTGATTATCTTTATACTGCGCTTCAAGCTCATCAATTTTTTTATGAATATCGGCGTGCTCGGGAGCAATTTTTTCAATCACGGCAATTTCACGAATTGCGAGTGCCGACTTAACGCGCTTAACTGCATTAGGTAACATTTCTAAAATTAACATCTCTTTAGTTTTATTTAGGTGCGATAAATAATCTTCAAATTTTCCTCCTTGACGAGTAACACTTTGTTCAAGTTCCATCATCATGTTTTTACTTTCACTTTCAATAATTGCTTCCGGTAAATCACCGAATTTTGC
>JBBSAU010000128.1:0-1927 GCA_038251925.1 Patescibacteria group bacterium
ATGGTATATCGGAAATCTTTATACGGAAACTATCCCAACATTGTTGACTATCACCACAAGCATCTCGCTCGGCTATTTGCCATTTTTGCCAATTCTCAGAAATATTAACGCTATCTTCATTGAAGTCAAAATTTATCATTAATCCTTTATCCTTATCTTCTATTAAAGATAAGTTTGTCATATTCAAATTACTGAAACTTTTAATATCCAAGTCAGAAAAATTTGTTTGACCAATTAGCCCGGCTAATTCTTTTGATAAATCACTATTACCTTTCAAGCGACGATAAACATCTCCGTTTGCTTCAGTTAATTCAAGTGGTTCGCCTTTGTAAACATACTTAAAAGAATATTGGGGCATAAACATCATCTTATCAGCAACTCCTCCTGACGGACTAGAAACGGACACGCTTGGCGCACTCATGTTGCTAGTTATACCCGCTCCTACTTCAGATGCCACCGTTGATATCAAAGACATTCCCTTGCTACTAACTGAAGCCATTTCTCTGCCTACTGGAATTTCTCCACTTGATTTAGCCAAAGAACCGAAGGCTCCAGCTGCTAATTTAGTAACTGCATTGCCAGAGGATTTATGGTTAAAATTATCTACTAAAATAGCAGAATTATTCTTATAACTTCCGGATACAATGAAAAGTAAAATAGCTACAAATGCGATGGACCCAGTCGCAATATAAATTTTTTTATTCATAAAATTAAATTTAAATATTTCTTTTTTAATATTAACTAAAGAATTTTTTTTCTGACCCAAAACTCGTTCTTTTAAACTAGCGGCAAAATTTGAGTCAAACTTTGTGTCTGGCTTAAGATTTTCAATTTTTCCAATTAAATCAAGTAATTCATTTTCATATTCTTTCAAACTAGGATCAAGTACATATAATTGAATGAGAACATTTTTTAATTCAATTTCTTGCATATATTTATAATCCCGGGCCATAAAATAATTATTAGCAAGGGGATTTTAGTTTTTAAAATCTTTAGAGATCTACCTAAAGTCATTTTAATCGCGCCCTCACTTTTATCAAGGCGTTCCGCAATTTCTTTAAATGACAGACCGAGCCAAAAGCGCATTATCAAGACTTCTCTTTCTTGATTTTTTAAACATTTCATCGCTTCTCTTATTATTTCAATATTCAAGTTTTGATCAACCTGACCAAGAAAATCATTTTTATCAGCGATGTCCCAACAATCTTCAATATTAACATTTACTTTTTGCTGACGGTAATGATCAATGACAGAATTTCGCGCAATCATATATAACCAAGCAGCGAAGCTTCCATTTTTAAACTGAGCTATTTTATCCCAGGCTTTAAGAAAAACTAAACTCGTAATATCCTCAGCGACATCTTTATTCAAAGTTTTATAATATATAAAATCATAAATTTTCTTAATATAGATATCATAAAGCCTACCGAAGGATTCGGAATTTCCTTTTTGTGCCGCAAGCACTAAGTCAAAATCTTCTTTTAGTTGGATACCCATAGACATATATGCTCTTCTATTATATCAAACGCTGAGAACATACAAAAGGTAACAAGCTGCGACGATTTAATATTTTAAAAATATAAAAACGCGACGAAAACTCAATTAAAATGAATATATTTATTCAAAAATATGATATAATATATACGAAATCTAAACCTTATAATATGAACAAAGCTAAACTGGCTATTATTTTCAGTGTCTGCACACTTTTTGCCGTCCTCTTAATTATTAAACCAAGCTCAGCTCAAACTGCCAGTATTAGTGATGCCATTGGGGTAAGAATTATTCCTAACCCAAATCACTATAGTATATATAGGTGGTACGATAGCCAAGGATTTAAAGGATCTCCTCAAGCACTCAGTGTTGATGGCTATGAAGCTGTTCGTGATGGCCGCACCGTCTATGTTAACGCAGCTAACGTCAAAGG
>JBBSAU010000129.1:0-1904 GCA_038251925.1 Patescibacteria group bacterium
TATATGCGCCAATTCCTCGGTCAAAAAAAACCAGCTGATGTCGATGAGATTATTGGACTCGCCCCCTCGATTTCAATTGACCAAAAAGCTCTCTCCCACAACCCGCGCTCAACCGTCGGCACCCTAACTGATATCTATGATTATCTGCGCGTTTTATATGCTCGAGTCGGTGAAGTCTTTTGTCCAGTTTGTGGAACTAAAATTGAAAAATTATCGCTTGAAGAAATGGTTGATATTATTATTAATCGGGGCAAAGAACTAAATGAGGAATATGTCACCATTCTCTCGCCAATCGTTCGTGATCGAAAAGGTGAATACTACCAAATCCTTTATAATTACTTATCGCTCGGTTTTAGTGAGTCCCGCATCGACGGAAAAATTCATTCACTCCGCGAACAAGTAAAATTAGCTCCAAAACAAAAACATGATATCGATATTGTAGTCGATAAAATTTTACTTAATGATCAGACAAGATTATTTGAAGCGGTTGAAAATTCACTTGAATATAGTAAGGGTTTAGTTATTGCTCAATACTCGAAACAAGAATTTTTATTATCATCAAATTGGACTTGCCCAAATGATAATTTTTCTTTCCCCGAAGTTGAACCTCGTTTATTTTCTTTTAACTCACCTCACGGCGCCTGTCCTGATTGTTCGGGGCTCGGTAAAACAAATTTCTTTAGTGATGAAAAATGTAAAACTTGCCATGGTGATCGCTTAAGGCCAGAATCTTTGTCAGTTAGAATTGGCGGAAAAAATATTGCCGAACTTAGTAAATTGCCAATTAATAAAACTTTGGAATTTTTCAATAAATATTATGAGAAGATGACTAAGCGTCAGCGAACGATTGCCGAGAATGTCGTTATTCAAATTATTAGTCGAATTGAATTTCTTCTAAAAGTTGGCCTCCATTATTTATCGCTGGAAAGAGAAGCCCATACTTTATCCGGCGGGGAAGCTCAGCGCATTCGTCTCTCCTCGCAAATCGGCTCGCATCTTTCGCGTACTCTTTATGTTCTTGATGAACCAACTATTGGCTTGCACGAAAGAGATACTGAAAAATTAATTGATACCTTAAAAAAATTACGTGATAAAAATAACACGGTTATTATTGTTGAGCATGATGAAAAAACAATTTTAGCCTCTGATTATTTAGTTGATATGGGACCGCTCGCTGGTGTCCATGGCGGGGAGATAATGGCGATTGGCGACACTAAAGATTTACTAGATGAGAAAAAAAATAAAGTTTTCTTAAAAAAATCATTAACTCTTCAATACTTGGCTGGTCTGAAAGAAATTGGCATACCGCTGCGTCGTCGTGAACAAAATCATGGCTCACTAAAAATCGTCGGCGCTTATGCTAATAACCTAAAAAATATAAATGTTGAAATCCCACTAGGACGATTAGTTGGTGTTAGCGGCGTTTCCGGTTCCGGAAAATCTTCACTATTATACGATGTCTTGTATAAAAATATTTCTCAAATAAAAAGTCGTCCCGGTAAACGTAAGCTGGAAAATGTTAAAGATATAAAAGGCGTCGAATACATAAACAAGGTCGTCGTTATTGATCAGTCACCGATCGGGCGAACGCCGCGCTCAAACCCCGCTACTTATACTGGAATATTTACACCGATCCGCGATTTCTTCGCATCCTTGCCCGAATCTAGAGAAAGAGGATATTCTATCGGACGTTTCTCCTTTAACCGTCCAGGTGGGCGTTGTGAGGCCTGTCAGGGGGCCGGAGCGAACCTAATTGAGATGCATTTCTTACCCCCAGTTCTGGTTGAATGCGAGGTCTGCCGCGGCAAGCGTTTTAACCGTGAAACTCTTCAAGTAAAATATAAGAACAAGAGCATCGCTGATATTTTGGATTTAACAATCGATGAGGCAATCGAACATTTTGA
>JBBSAU010000130.1:0-1892 GCA_038251925.1 Patescibacteria group bacterium
ATAATTTTTATCAATTACCGCAAAATTTTCTAAAATATAATCAGCTACTGCAACTAGCGTATATTCTTCCCCAAACATTTCCCCGTTTTCATCAATAAAGGCCAGGCGATCAACATCAGGGTCAACCACAATCCCTAAATCTGCCTTTTCTGCTTTAACACGAGCGCAAATTTCTAAAAGATTTTCGGCAAGTGGCTCTGGTTTATGTGCGAAGCGACCATTAGGCTCACAGTTTAATTCAATTATATTTTTTACGCCTAATTCTTTCAGGAGACTTGGGACAATCATTCCGCCGACGGAATTTATACCATCAACTACTATCTTAAAATCCTGTTTGGCAATTATATTTTTATCAACTAATTCAAGTTTTAGAATTTCTTTAACATGATCCAAGTCTAAATAGGGATCTAAAATATAATAGCCAAGTTTATCCTCTGGGCTAAATTCAAAATTATTTGTTTCAGCGAGCAACAATATTTTTTCACCATCAGTTTTCGTTAAAAATTCTCCTTCCACATTTAAGAGCTTTAAAGCGTTCCAGCCTTGCGGATTATGCGAAGCGGTAATTATTATGCCGCCTTGTGCTTTCTGACTTCTAACCGCCATTTCAACGCTTGGTGTCGAAGTATATCCCATATCAAGGACATCGATTCCAAGACTATTTAAAGATCCGGCCACTAGATTTTTTACCATTTCGCCGGATATTCTTGAATCCCGACCAATAATAATTTTTGTTTTTGCCGCCGAGTGATTTTCTTTAATAAAATATCCGTAGGCTAAGGTAAATTTAACAATATCAAGAGGCGTTAAATTATCACCCGCTTGCCCACCGATATTACCACGAATACCGGAAATTGATTTAATAAGTGACATAGAATTATTTTATGTAATATGTATATTTATATTATAACAGCCTTTTTTCAATTAAAAAACGCCGGTAAATTTTACTGGCGTATAATAATTTAAGGCTTAAGCTTTTTTTATATTTTTTACCTCTCCATAACAGCTACAGCATCGTTAGCCGTAAAGTGATCACGGTTACCAAGTTCCCAGTGAGTCAGGTTAGCAGATTCTCCCGACCAAACCAAACTGGTCTTGTTAAAATGAATATACTTTGCCCAGATATACTTACCATCTTTTTCTAAAGTACCGAGAAAATATATCCGATCCTTTTCTTGCCAGTCTTTAGGAATCAAGCTTGGATACTTTAATAAATATTCCATGGCTGTGTTATTCAAGGGTTTTCGTTTTAAAATTGCCTCCAAAACTTCACGAAAATAAACACTCTCACCCTTTAATTACTGTTCCTTCATGAACAGGCCAATTCTTTGCCGGTGCAAATCCAGCTGGCCAAAGCATTTATTCTGCTCGCTAAGCCCGTATGAGCTACCGCGAAAACCTAACGGTTTCTGATTCAGGTTAACGACGTGCTTATTTATCGTAATTTTCATTTCAGCTTCACCTCTGACTATTTTTACAAGTTCAGATAAATTTAGTACGTCATCACTCCAGCGGGCTATACGATTAACATCGACTTCCGTCCATCCAGCCTCAAATAAGCAATTAATGAACTTAGCTGCACTTACAGCTAAAATGTCATTCTTAAATTCCAGAATGTTTTCTCCTTTTTTCATGATTTCTATTTTTAGGTTTATGATTTTAATGAACTGAATTAATTTAGTATTTAACCATATTATGGGGATAGTCAATAAGCTTTGGATATGAAAAACCACCAGATTAATCTGATGGTTTTTCGATGGTTTACTAAAATCAGCGAAAACAAGTTTCTCCGATTAAAAAACACCATTGTTCTGGCGGCGACCTACTTTCCCAGGGCTCAGGCCCAAGTATCATCGGCGCTGGAGGGCTTGACTACTGAGTTCGGGATGGGA
>JBBSAU010000131.1:0-1860 GCA_038251925.1 Patescibacteria group bacterium
CCGGGCCTACGGTTTCTCGGTTCGTTGTCTCAAGGATTAGTTAGCTATTTGACTATTTGTTCTTGCCCTGTGGGCAAGGACTTTAAATAAAAATAAAATAAAAAAATAGAAAAAATATGGGCCTTTACTATAATTTACCAGTCTACAAAGAAAGTTATAAATTAGTTAATTTCTTGTTTGCTAGTTCAAATAAGTTTAGCCGTGAATATAAATATACCGTTGGTCAAGAAATGAAAGCGGAAGGACTTAGTTTAATTAAAAATATTTATCGCGCCAATCGCTCGCTCAAAAAAGAGACGCAAATTGCGCTGGCGCGAGAAAATTTAGAGATAATTCGTTTATTCGTTCGTTTAATGAACGATTTTAAACAAATTGGCCTGAGATTATTTGTCGAGATAAACCAGGTAATTGAAGCCGTTTCTAAGCAGTTAACGGCTTGGGAAAAATGGGAAAGGGCCAGAATCGTCTGCAACCAGGGCGCAGGCGAGTGAGCAAAGCAAATCCAATAACCCCCTCGCGGAAGTGAGGAATTTTGTCCGGGTTTAGAGAACAGTTAATTAAGAAAGGCTCGGACATATGGCGCGATTATTTAAAAAAATCGCCTCATAAACTAAGCGGTTATCATCGCGCTAGCCGGCAACCGTAATAACTCTAATGCCGGTCTTAACAATCAGGGGAGCAACGGGAACTACTGGTCTTCTACGCCTAATGGTATCAACGCCTATAACCTGAACTTCAATTCCACGGCGGTTAACCCAGCGAATAACAATAACCGGGCCAACGGTTTCTCGGTTCGTTGTCTCAAAGACTTGCTAAAAAAACTATGGACCAAAGCGCTAAACAACAATTATTACTAGATTTATTTCGGGCCTATTTTGAGGCACGAAAAAATAAGCGCCAGACGGTCAATGCCCTGGCTTTTGAAAAAAATTTTGAAGATAAATTATTTAAGCTTTATGAGGACATTTTAAAACGTGAATATAAAATCGGTCCTAGTATTTGTTTTATAATCGATAAACCAGTTAAACGAGAAATATTTGCGGCTGATTTTCGCGATCGAATTGTTCACCATTTGATATTTAATTATCTTAATCCGATTTTTGAAAAGACTTTTATTTATGATAGTTATAGCTGCCGTCTCGGCAAAGGAACTTCGCAAGGAATTAAGCGTGTCGACCATTTTATGCGTTCAGCGACCGAGAATTATCAAAAAGATTGCTGGATTTTAAAACTTGATATTCGGGGATATTTTATGGCGATGGATAGAAATATTCTGTTTAAAAAAATAAAGGATAAGCTACTTAATATTAAAAATGCGAATTTTGAGGTCGACTTAGCGCTTTATTTAATAGAGTTAGTAATATTTAATGATCCGACTCAAAATTGTCGTATTAAGGGAAGTCGAGAGGGCTGGGCGGGACTGCCAAAATCAAAAAGTTTATTTTTTACGACGACGGGAAAAGGATTCCCGATTGGAAATTTAAGCAGTCAACTTTTCAGTAATATTTATTTAAACGAATTTGATCATTTTGTCCGTGAAAAATTAGGCCTGAAATATTATGGACGTTATGTTGATGATATGATTTTTTTCCATGAAGATAAGGAATTTTTAAAGGGTATTATTTTAAAAGTAACCGAATATTTGCAAGATGAGTTGAAACTGACCTTGCATCCGAATAAAATTTATTTGCAACATTTTAAAAAAGGAGTTTATTTTTTAGGGGCATTTATCAAGCCCTACAGTATTTATATTGGGCGAAAGACTAAGCAAAATTTTTATGCTAAAATAAGTCTATGGAATGAATTGGCTTGGAAAAATTTTTTTCAGAAAGAATCGCCTGAAATTAAAAATTTAATTGC
>JBBSAU010000132.1:0-1823 GCA_038251925.1 Patescibacteria group bacterium
TCCGATAATGACGACTAACCGATAATTAGACTCAAGCAATTTTACATATTTAGTGGAAAGCAAAAATGTAAAGAAGAAAATGTTAGAGTAAAGCAAAGTGTTAATCAAAAAAGCCAATCTCATAGGGGTTGGTTTTTTTGTAAACAAAAACCACTCCGGATTCCGACGGAGTGATTTTTTATTTGAGTGACAATTTTTTACTTACTAACAAGTCTCAGATTATAAAACAGTATCTTTTACTGCTTTAGCTAGACGGAATTTTACAACAGTCTTAGCAGGGATTTTGATAGTTGCTCCAGTCGCAGGATTGCGGCCATCACGAGCCTTTCTCTTAACCTTTACTAATTTACCAAAACCAGGAACGATACATTCACCAGTCTTTTTTACTTCTTTGTAAACGACGTCTGCTAACTTCTCCATGAAACCAGCTGTGTCTTTCTTGCTAAGACCAGTCTCTTCAGATAAGGTAGTAATCATCTGTGATTTTGTCATTTTTGACATAATTTTTAGCATGGGGCTTATCAATAATCTAATATAGAATTAATGATAATATCCATTATAAATGATTGTTATTTAAATTAATTAACAATTTATATTGTGTTCATTGAGGTTTTCAACAGGCACTTTAATTAACTCAATGAATATAAGCTTATTATAGCATACTAAAATAAATATGCCAATAAACACAAGCCTTTTACCGTTCGACCACCAAGTGGTCATCAACAACCGCTAAAATCGTCATATTTATATCAGGAAATTTTAGGCGACGGCCACTAAGACGAATGATTTCTCTAATTACTTTTAGGGCGGGTAATTTTGAACCGGGATTAATTAAAGCCGGCACTTCTAAATTCGCAAAAATATTATATTTAGTATGATCATCTTTAATTTCTTTAGGATATTTCTCAAGCAGAGGTAGGATTTCGCCGACTTTATAAATATGAAATTTCTCTTTTTTTGTTTTCTTAACTTCTTTTTTCTTTTTTAAATTTGCTTTTTTTAAAGGTATTTTATCAATACGGGCATACATTGTCCCACGGCAAAACGGACTATCACAAAAACAATAGCTAACTTTACCGGTTGACTCAGGGTCAAACTCATAATCAAAAGTGATTTCTTCACCGGGAAAAATATGACGCAGAGCAAAATAGATATTATGACCCTCAAGATCATAGACGCTGCAATTAGCGCCACAGGAATGGTTAATTAAGTGGACGCCCGGAGCCTTTAAGTCAACGGGGAAAATAGAAATGTCCTCACCGAAATATTCAAAAGAATAACAACCCTGACCATACTTTTCTTCAAGCTTTCCGGCCTCAGAGTCATTAACGACTCGGCCAAGATAATCACCGACTATAGTTCCGGCTGGGATATGCTTTAGGGCAAAAACTCCTCGCCCTTTCTTTTTTGTTTTTCTAACTTGATAAGCGTCTTTTGGTATTAAAAACATAATTAAAAATTTACATATTCATATTGAGGAATTCTATCAAAATGCCAAAGATGTTTCCAGCCGCAATCACCGAGCCCCGCATCAAAATAATTAGCGCCCAGAGATATGGCGGCCTCAATATTAATCTTATTTAAATACTTCCCTAGCCCAGGATAAGTTCTAAAATCAACGCCGGTTAATAAATAATGATAATAACCATTATATAAACATGCTAGCGATACGGCTGCAGTCTGACCATTAATTTTTAGGCTCGTCATTCGCCAGGCAAAATTTTTATTATTAAGTAACTCACGCCAAGGATCACGCTCACTTTCTTTAGTTAAATATGATTCTTCAGCAAAACTACCAATATTAAATTTGAAAAGATTTTCCA
>JBBSAU010000133.1:0-1810 GCA_038251925.1 Patescibacteria group bacterium
CGTCCGCCAAACCGATCTCGGTCAATTTAGTCTCCGGGTTCAACTTCTTTTTGGAAAAATCTGCATGCAGGTGGGCCTTAATTTCGCGATAAATAAGGGCCAATAACTGTTCGTCGGATAAATTCATTCTTTTAGGCATGTAAATCGTGGTTTTTGGTTTATTATTAGAAAAGAGCAATTAATTATTAAGCTTACTATATCTTAATGTATTTGTCAATGTATTTAGATATTTAGATACCAAATTGCATAATTTAAAGCGGCTGCAAAACTTACCCAAAGTATGTACGGAATTAATAAATAAGCGGCCGTTTTTTTTATTTGATAAAAGTAATAAATATTAACAAAAATCATTGACCATAAAGAGACGATTCCATAAAAAGCCAACGATGGTTCTTTGCTAAAAAAGAAAAGAAAAGACCAATATAGGTTTAAAAAAAGTTGAGAGCCAAAACTTAAGCAGGCTGAGCGATAATTTACATTGTCTTTACCGTCTTTTAGAATGAGAAAAAAAGCTATCCCCATTAATATAAAAAGGAAGGTCCAGACAGGCGCAAACAGCCAGTTGGGCGGATTAAAAGATGGCTTCATTAAAGTTGGATACCAGGTCTCAAGGGCTGGAGTAGTTAATAGTGATCCTATGTAAGCAACGCCCAACGGAATTGAAACGGAAAAAATTAAAAGCCAAACGTTTTTTATTTTTGTATTCATAATTAATTACGATTAATCAGTAATATAATTTTAGCATAAATATCAAAAAATGTTAAAAAACAGCCCCACACCTTGGGGCTGCCTTAAGAGAGCGAAACGAAAAAAATATAATTGCTAACTTTGTTCATTATTTTTATGCTTCATGAGCCAAAAATAATAACTGCTATTTTCTAGCCTTAGCCTAAGAATAGTAGAAATATTAATTAATTTTAATTACTCGGGCAAGATATCCAAACGCCCTCATTTCTTACTACGCTTAAAAATTAATTTTCTTTTCAGTTGCGAGCAGGTATGGCCTATTTTTAATTTACTGGTAGGAGCGGCAAACTATCTGAACGATGAAAAAAATCTCTACCAGCGGTCAATGGTAAAAGTTTATCAGCCCTAAAAACATGTTCACCAATTATTTCACCGAGTAATCTAATCGGCTTATCAACAACAATGACTGCGCCGGAATATGGCTCGGAATTTTCTATATCAACCACCCACGCTTGATTGCCGCGATCAACAAGAACAAATTGACCGGGAATACTTTTATCAATTACCAACCCAGACAAACGACCTTCATTCGGCCGTGACCAAAAATCAACATGACGATTGATAATTTGATCATAAAAAGGGGCTCGACTACCAAGAATATTATCAAGCTTCTCGCCAAAACCGGCTGCATAAAAACAAGTACCCAGGATAACACTTAGTATTATCGAAGCGCCAATTATTAATAATTCTGAATAGTGATAACCTTTTTTTGTATGTCTTAAATAGTATGAGAGAATAAAAACAAAAAAAGCTAAAAATATACCCCAAAAATAAGGCAGGGTTAAAATAAAGAATTCCAGGAAACTCTTTTTTGTCTGGTCATAAATCTCCCAGTCGTTATATTTGAATAAATAGATCATGACTGAAATCGCAGCCGCACCAATCAGTAGAGCCATTAATCCGGCCAAAAAAACAACCGAATCTTTAAGCAAAAATTGCCAACGTGGTTTTGGACTAATTTTTTTATCTTTTATTTTTGCCAACAGCTTATTTTCAAAGTCGGCGTTGTCTTTATCTAACATATTTAAATTTTTAAATTTTGTCTTTCAAATTCAATTTTAAA
>JBBSAU010000134.1:0-1794 GCA_038251925.1 Patescibacteria group bacterium
CGTGGTGTTGTTCTTGTCTAAAATTCAGGATAAACAAATTAAATCGTTGTTAAACTTAAAATCTGACCAAGCCCAGATTCCTCCTTTGTAGGAATGACGATTTTATTTAAATTTAAAAAAACTATAATGAACTTTTGGAGAATACCCGCAGTTGTTTTTGGATTTTTTTCGATTGGATCGATCAAAGAAACGTTTAGGGTTTTAACTTCGGATGAACTTGAGATAGTGCAGAATAGAAATAGTTTAATTCCCATTGCATTTATTATCACAGGTGTTTTGATCTTCTTTACTATTTTCTTTTGGAAAAAGGGAAATAAATCTCAAGGGAAACTATAACTATTTAATACCAAATATAAATAAAAAATAGTCCAAATAGTTGGTTTTAATTTTTTTTTGCTATATTTGGACTATTAAATAAATATAATATGGCTTTACCTAAACAAATAACCATTAAGGAAAATCTCTTAACCTTAAAAACTCATGCGAAAAACGGCAATGATTTAATTAAAAAGAGAATGCGGTTGCTTATTGAATTGAAGAAAGGCAAGTCGAATGAGCAGTCTAAACGTAGCTTATCAATTAAGTTAGGCATCAATCATAATAGCATTGTTAAGTGGCGCAATTTATATATTTCAAAAGGTATAGAATCATTATTAAAAGATGGAAGAAAAGGCGGATTCAAACCATCTATTATTACCAAAGAAGAACATGAAAAAATTAAAACTCTTTTACATAATAAAAATAATGGAATAGTCGGGTACACAGAGTTGCTTAATTGGGTTGGCAAAGAATTAAAAAAGGACATGAAATATATTACTTTAGTGAAATATGCTCAGCGTAATTTTGGAACTAAAATAAAAGTAGCTCGTAAGTCAAACATCAAAAAGGACTTAAACGCAGTAGAAGCTTTTAAAAAAACTTCGGTCAAAAATGTCAAGAAATAATTTTCAGTAGCACTTTAGGCTTTGATTGTGTTAATCTTTATTTTCAAGATGAAAGCAGATTCGGGTTGTTTACACGAAATGGTAAAATGCTTACAGCTGCTGGTGTAAAGCCAGAGTGTCCATTTCAACAAGTTTTTAAAAGCACTTATTTATACGGCGCATTTTCGCCTTTATCAGGGGACATGTTTTGTTTAGAACTCCCGTTTTGTAACGGTGATAATTTTCAAATTTATCTAAATGAATTTTCAATGGAACGACCACAAGAGTTTAAAATAATAGTACTTGATAATGGTGCATTTCATAAAGCTAAATCATTATCAATACCAAAAAACATTGGTCTTGTTTTTTTACCGCCATACAGTCCAGAACTTAATCCAGCTGAAAAAATTTGGCAAGTAATAAAAAGAGATTTTGAAAACAGGTTGTTTCATTCACTAGAGAAACTAGGAGAGTTTATAACACATTCTCTTGAAAAAATTACAGCTGAAAAAGTAAAATCAATCTGTTCTTTTAAATATATTTTTTCTTGCTTAAATTGGGCTATTTAACAATTATAATTGGTATTATTAAAAATCCATTGTTCAATACTATAAACACATTCATTGTTAAAAATTATAAAATAAACCGCCGTTAGCCACCGCCTTAACAACTATTTTTGTTCAGCTTATGGCATTGAAACGAAAAAAAGAAATGAGTTTAAAGGAAGTAATTGCCTTAATTACTTTATTAGATGATCCCGATGAAACGATTTACGTTCAGGTAAAGGATCGCTTTGTAATTCTTGGTCAGCCTGCTATACCGCACTTAGAAACGGCTTGGGAAAATAGTTTTGATGCTATTATGCAAAAGC
>JBBSAU010000135.1:0-1788 GCA_038251925.1 Patescibacteria group bacterium
GCGTTTCGTCTTTTAGGAATTTTTTTTCTACCCTGGCGAACCAATTGATTAATAGTTGGCATAATTTAGTAGTGAATTTAAGCCCGATATAAATAATGGACTTTCTTAAATATTAAAAATAATCCTGACTTTTCAGGATGGGTTTTATAATAATTTTTGTGACTTAATTAATTTAACAAAATATAAAACATAAGTCAAGGTCATTCATTTCGTTATTTTCAATAAAAAAGCTTCTAAGCGCCCGTAATGATTCGATAAAGAAAATTGACAGCCGGGATAATGGTTTGGCCGGCCAGCATGACAAATAAAATTACAAAAATAAAACCATATCTTTCGAAACTTAAATACTTCTCTCGCATGCCGCTTGGTAAAAATGTGGCCAATACTTTTGAGCCATCAAGAGGCGGTATTGGTACTAAGTTAAAAATCATTAAAACCAAATTAATATATACAATTAAACTAACTAAACCGGTAAAGGTTAAACTGGCGATTGGAAAGAATCTTAAAAATAAACCAAAGAATAAAGCGATAATCAAGTTTCCTAAAGGTCCAGCGATAGCTACTTTAGCGTCACCATATTTTTTATCTCTTAAATTATTTGGATTATATGGCACTGGTTTAGCCCAGCCGAAGAGAAAAGGGCTCCCAGTCAAAACTAAAACCAGCGGCAGGAAGAAGGATCCGAACCACTCGAGATGAACCAAGGGATTAAAAGTTAAACGACCAGCATCTTTAGCCGTCGTATCGCCAAGTCGATAAGCCATCCAGCCATGCATGTATTCATGCACTATCGCTGAAAAAAGGAGAACAATTATTTGAAAAACATAAATCATATAGGAACATCTTAGCATAACTTGATTAATTTTAAAAATACTGTTAGACTAAAACCATTATTTAAGATAAAAAATAAGCGAAGAACCAATATGGCAAAAAAATGCGATTTATGTGGCCGTAGCGCAACCAAAGGCGCTTCCCGTTCCCATTCCAAAATCAAGACTCTAAAAAGACAAAATATCAATCTGCAAAGCAAAATGATTGAAGGTTTAAAAGCTCGAATCTGTACTTCATGTATGAGAACGATGGCTAAACCTAAACGCATTAAGGCCAAAAGAAAACCTGCTTTAAAAGAAGGCGAGATTAAGGCTTTAAAAGTTAAAAAAGCTGGAGCTAAGAGTGCTGCTAAAAAAGTTAAGGTAGCCGCGGTTAAGATTTTGAATAAGAAAAAGAAATAAATTAGAAATTTTCAAACAAATAAAAAATCGCCTCTTTTCGGGGGCGATTTTTGTTGATATTGACAATATTCGATATAAGTGATAAGGTCATGGCACTCTATATCGAAGGCGAATTGCTTGGATAATCCTTGCTCTCGACTGGAGAATAGTGACATATGTTCATTTATTTAAAAAATTCCGAAGAACTTCAAGGCGCATTAAGCAATGAAGATCAAGACGGTGTTTGTCAATTAAACATCGACTTTAGCAAAATCAATGTTTATGCCCGTCGTTCTTATCCAATCGCTAAAACAAATGATGCGGCGGTTGAGTCGATTATTCAAAATCGATTTTTAAAAAATTTATTACTGAAAGCTGTGGACATACCATTCCCAAAATTTCCGCAGCATCGCGAACTCGGAATTTACCAATACGGCGAAGCTAAGGCAGAACTAATAATGCTAAAAGAAGCTCCCCGTCTTAAAATTGAGACATCCAGTTTCGAATCCTTGGCAGACATGACCGCCCTTCAGGAGATGATTTTTGCTGGCGAAATTCGACCCGCTCGCTCCTACGA
>JBBSAU010000136.1:0-1750 GCA_038251925.1 Patescibacteria group bacterium
CGCTCTCTTGCCTCTTCCGGTTACAAAAACAATTTCCTTAATACCCGCTGCGACTGCCTGCTCAACCAAATATTGAATTACCGGTTTATCAACGACAGTTAACATTTCCTTAGGTTGTGCTTTTGTTGCCGGTAAAAATCTTGTTCCAAATCCAGCTACCGGAAAAATCGCTTTTTTTATTTTTTGCATATTATTTTATTCCAGCCCTGCTGAAATTTTATTGGAGAACTTAATTCCCCATTTAATAAAATATTTAAACCAGGAAGATATATGACGACGGGCTAAGGGGTCAATAAAAATCGCCTCATACCAGGGATATTTAGCACTTTGACGAGCGTGGTCATGAATTAAAACTGCGTCTGGATTATAAACGACTTTCAGTCCTTTGTGCCAAGCACTGCGACAAAGATCAATATCTTCAAAATACATAAAATATAATTCATCAAACCTTGGTTCCCAAATTTTTTCATTTGGTAAAACTAAACTCTTCTTAAACATTAAAGCAGAGCCCATTAGCCAATCGACTTCCTTGATTGACTGGTGATCAAAATCTAACATTTGAAAAAAATCGCGAGAGACCGAAAAATATTTTCCTAAAAAAGTTCGGCGCAGTAGGGGCATATAAACTTTAGGAAAACGTGAGCATGAATATTGCAATGAATGATCCGGGTTAAGTAATTTTGGGCCAACAATTCCAACTCCAATATTATTTTTTAAATAATTTAAAAGCGTATTTATTGAACCGTTTTGAATAACAGTATCAGGATTAAGAATAAAAATATATTCACCCTCCGCCGATTTAATTCCTAAGTTATTTCCGCCACCCATTCCTAAATTTTTAGGACTTTCGATTAAGCGAATATTAAAGCTTAGCTTGAGAAAATCATGTAAATCATCTCCCGAATTATTTTCAACTAAAATTACCTCGAAATTTATGTCTTTAATATCAGCTTTAAAAATTGAGTCGAGACACGTCTCAAGTTTTTGTTTACTTTTATAATTTACAATAACTATTGATAAATCCATATTAAATAATTCTTTTTACTATTTGCCAATATAAATTAAATGCAGGATTAACAAAATATTTCAAAATTGGATTGGCGATTTCCTGAAACTCTATTTTTCCCGAAAAATTTTTCGCTATCTCGGGAAAATCTTTAGTTTGGAATAATTTTATTTTATTTCTTTCCTCCTGAATCTTAGCATAATTTTTAAAATGACTAAAATATCCGTAAATTTTCAGTTCTTCTTTGAACCATCCATTCAGGGCTGAAAAAAATATCATCCCGATGTCCATTATTACGCCCGGAATACCAATTAAAATTATTAAATATGCTGGATAAAAACTGAGAAGGGTTAAATAACGATTACGCTCCATATAATAAATCATTTTTGTACTTCGAGAAAATTCGTACTTATGATAAATAACTGATTTAGGAGCAAGTATTATTTTATGGCCACTTAATTTCACTTTAAGACTTATTTCTAAATCGTCATGATACATGTAGTATTCTTCATTATAGCCACCAATTTTATTTATAAGTTCAGAATGAATAATAAACGAACAGCCACTGGCGTAACCATTAATTTCAGGATAGCCGGAAATTTCATGGTCCGCTTCTCCGTAGCCAGAAGTAAAACCGAAACCTAAAAAATGGATAACATTCCCCAGGCTGTTTATTTTTGGATGAATTTTTTCTTTTTCATTTTTTGGAAATAATAAAACTTTGGATTGCGCAATCCCTGCTTC
>JBBSAU010000137.1:0-1740 GCA_038251925.1 Patescibacteria group bacterium
AGAAGAAAAGGGTAATTTATTCCAAATTTCGATAATCTGCTCGTTCTTTTCCATGATTTCTATTTTTTTGGTTAGTATTTAGTTGTTAAGGTAATAAGAAAATTTAACATAATTTATCTATTTTTGTCAATATAGTGCCAGACTGAAGCAATTAATATATTACGCGTATATATAATTATAAGTGTTTAAAATGGTCATAAAAATATTTTAAATTTATGAAAAAATATAAAAAAGCTGCTTTAAATATCGCCTTTTTAACTATGATTTTATCGACAGGGCTAACAAGTAGCGCCCTGGCAAATTATAATTATAATAACGACCTCGACAGCGACGTTCAGGTCTCCGAAGCCCAGGTTGTCAGGCAAAAGAAAATTAATAATACTTTTGAGAATAATGATTATAGTGCTTGGCTAAAAATGGTCGGAAAAAATAGTAAAGTTGGCGGAATAATTAATGGAGAGAGTTTTAAAGAATTTATCGAAGCTCGTGTGGCTGCTCGACAGGGTGAATATGATAGGGCTATTAAGATAACTGAAGACTTAAAATTAAAGTTAGAAATATAAATTAGAGATATAAATTAAAAATATAAATTAAAGATCTAAAAAAGGCCTTTGCTAAAAAGGTCTTTTATTTTAGAATTAAATTAAACAGATAACCAGTAAAAATAATTCCTACTCCGACAACCATCGCGAAAATAATTATTAGTTTAGTTTTCATCACTTTTTTTAAAATCATAAACTCCGGTAGAGATAGAGCGGTAACCGCCATCATAAAGGCGAGCGCCGTGCCCATGGCAACTCCCTTCTCAGTTAGGGCGCTAACAAGTGGTATTACTCCAGCAGCATTAGAATAAAGCGGAATACCGATCAAAGTTGCCAGGGGGGCTGCGAACCATTTATCAGCTCCGGCATATTGCGCTAAGAAATCAGCTGGCACATAACCATGGATCCAGGCACCAATACCAACGCCAATAATAATATAGAGCCAAACTTTTTTAACAATATCAAAGGCGTAATCCTTTGAATACTGTAGGCGTTCTTTGAAGGTCATTGTCGTGATTAAGGAGCTATTACTAACCTGGCTATGCTTCCAAACAAAATCAGCCACCAAATGTTCAAGCTTCAAGCGCCCAATAATTAATCCGGAAATAATGGCGATTAAAAGTCCAGAAATTATATAAATCAAAGCAATTTTCCAACCAAATAAACCAATCAGTAAGACTAGAGCAACTTCATTAATCATTGGCGAGGCGACTAGGAAAGAAAAAGTAACACCCAAGGGAACCCCCACCTCTACGAAACCTAAAAATAAAGGGACAGCCGAGCAAGAGCAAAATGGCGTAATAATTCCAAGAAGTGAGGCTAAAATATGACCCGTTAACTTATTCTTTTTAGCTAAAAATAAGCGCACTTTTTCCGGCGGTAAGTAGGTACGAATAAAAGACACAACAAAAATAATCACAAGTAGTAAAATAATTATTTTAATCGTATCAAAGATAAAAAAATTAACAGCACCAGCTAGCAGCGTTTTGGGCACTATGCCAAACACATAATAAGTTAAGTAATCAGCTAATAGTTGAATAGGATAAAACATAGCTTAACACCTACTACCGCAAGAACAGCCACCTGATACTTTCTCAAGTTCTGGCTGATTATTGATTGTGGTTAATAATTCTTTAATTTTTTCAACACTTGGCAATCTTCCGGCCAAAACTGGTTTTTCGTTAATAGCTAGGACCGG
>JBBSAU010000138.1:0-1732 GCA_038251925.1 Patescibacteria group bacterium
CAATTATGACTTACGTCTGGCAGGACTCTGAAGCTATCTACGCAAGCGATAGTCTTAAGTCAATAAGCACATCCTACATATCCTCAGAAAACTACAACAGCCTATTAAGCTCTAAGTTTTCGGCCAACTACTTTTTACTGTTTGTAGTAATAGTCGGATTCATCTGGTTTATAATGTCACTTGATACGGGGATAAAAAAAAGCCTCCATGCTTACGGAGAGCTGGCAACTGGATTAGGTATAGCGATTATTTTCTATTTTACTTTTGGAAAAACTTTAGCCGCTTTTATCTTGCCTCTGATAGCCTTTGCATTAGGTGCATTTATACCTTTAATAATTACTAGACTGATTAAAATACTCATTAGATCCGTTAGTAAAAATTAAGTTCTTAAAAATTGAAACAACAAAACCTGGAAAGCATTTATGCCCCAGGTTTTTTTATTTTTTTTATTTGCAATTTTTCCAAGGCTTTTCTATACTTAAGCAGCTAATTTTTCTTCATTAAAACAAGCTCTCATCTTTTCAATCGCTGACTGGGTCTTCAATTTTAAATCAGAATTTAAATTTTGGCCGCTAGCCTGAGATTCTAAAGAAGACAGGAGCTTGAGAAATATTTTTTCTTCAACCGCATTTTTACTGGCTGGATTATTTTTTAAACTTTCTAGTAGCTCCCTCAACTCACCCTTGCTAAGAGACATATAGAAAGCAGGTATATTTTTAATCTCAGCTCTGGCTAACTTTCCGTCCAGCATTTTAGCTCCATATTTTATTCTCGCTCCTCCCTTAGCCATTATGCTTTCTAATTTAGAGGATTTTTTTAAACCACCATCATCTCCTCTATTTCCTAAAACCTCATCAAAACCACAAAGAACTTCACCGGTCGATTTATAGATCAAAACCTGATCAACCCCGTGATTATAATCATCATAATCAGAAGCTCGGGCGACTATAAAATACTCTTTAAGGAATTTATGAAGTAAAACTGTTAAAGCCATTTCGGTCAAAGTTGAAGGATTTTTTTCCGTGTCGCTTCGCCACTGTTCTCGGCTCTTGCCTGCCCCAGAGCTAAAGCCTTCTTCTTGAGCGTCTACGAGCGCCCTGTCACTAGCAGATTCACTCCCTTCAAGCAATATTCGCCCGTCATTAGTTAAAAAATTAGCAAATTCAGAATTGACGTCGCTTGCCAAATCAATCAAAGCCTTATCTTTTAAAAAAGGCAGATATGTCTCAAGACTAATTTCTTTTTTTGTCTTATCAAACTGACTAAGATCAATTTTTCCAAGTATCTTTAAACCTGGTAATTTATTGGCCTCAAAATTTTCTAAACTCATATAATTTTATTTATTTAAAGAGAACTGGCACTTTTACTGAGCTATCATTTTCCGGTAGACCAGAGGGATTATCTTTGGAAATTACCAAATAACCACTAGTCGCCATCGTTGAATATGTTAATTCTGAAGTAAATCTTACCGGCTTTTCAGTCATCCAATCCTCCTGAGCGGTGCCAAAATGAGCCACAATTAAATTATTATTATTGTCATATAATTTAACTGGCAAAGTCGCTTCAAAAAACCAATTACCAATAGCCGTGCCTTCAATTTTTAAGGGTGAGCTAACAAGTTCGTTTTGTTTTGGACTTATAAGCAAAACTTCATCAGAAAAAGTAGCTTGTAGGCTATCATCTGTTTCAACTGTTGCCGTAGCTGTGGTTTCACATTCCTCTTCCCAGGGTC
>JBBSAU010000139.1:0-1730 GCA_038251925.1 Patescibacteria group bacterium
AATTGAGGGACCGGAATAAACCGGCGCCGCATTACAAGTTTGCAGATAAACTGAGACTGCGGGTAAAGTTTGTGCAGCATCAAGTTTAATCCATTCTCCGGTCTTATCAACTCTTGCCCAGCCATAGACTTTTTGTTCAAGCTCATTATAACAAGCCCAGCAACCATTACTGGCATTACAGGTCGACTGACAATGAGGGCTCAGTGTTCCGTAACCCCCCTCCGGCGGAGTCGAAGTTCCCGAAAAAGAAATTAAGCCCATCGTCGCGTTCCAAGCATTACCAGAAAAATTATTATTACTATCAATAAAAACTCCGTGGACTAAACTTGAACAAGGGGTAGAATAAAAATGAAATTTATCATCAGGAAATGGATACATGCCGCTACCGCTCAAATTATTTGGCGTATCTAGTTTATCGCCGATTTCATCGTCTAAACAATTAAAATAAACTTTTTTCAAACTATCACCCCACCAGCCAACTCCGCGGACAGTCGATGTCCCCGCCGCTTGCACTGATGGAACTGCTAAGATAAAACACAAACTAAAAAAGAGCAATAAAAAACTTCCGACAAGTTCGCCGGTGCTAAGTTTATAATTATTTTTTCTAAAAATATCGCTCATTATTATTTAACGCTTAAGTATCCCCTTTCTTATTCTCAATTCTTAATATTATAGCACTTTTTGCAACTTTATAAAGTTAGTCAAAATACTAAAACTTTATAATTTATAAATATCTCTTTAGAAACTTCTCGCCAATTTTTAACATCTCTAAGCGTTCCTCTTCCCTATCATCTTCATACCCGATTAAATGGAGCAAGCCATGAACTAGTAAAAAATATAAAATATAGTCAGCCGGTTTTCTCACTCCAAAAACATCTAAATATTTACTGGCCTTTTTTGTTTCTTCAATATTTATAATTACTTCCCCGAGTTCTTTAGGCGCGGTCCCGGCAAATGATAAAACATCAGTTGTTTTATTAATCCCCCGATAGTCGTTATTTAAACTTTGCATTCGCGCACTCCCAATAATCGCCACCGAGACTTCGAATTTACTTTTTTTATAAACATTTAAAAAGTCCATCACGATTTTTTCAATCTTTTTATTATTTATTTTTTGTTTTGTTGTATTATTAACTTCAACCATATTATTTTATCATTCTCTTTAATTTTGGAGCCTCACTATTATTATGGAGCTCGCATAATTTTTAAATCACCCTTATTTAATTTTCCGTCTTAATTTTCGTAAAGCTTCATATAAGCCATATATTACGGGCCTAAAAATGAAATCATAAGTCCCCGGATATTCTTTTATAAATCCCCCGAAGCCAACTTTAAAACGCGTTACCCCTGGCCATTTTTTTTTATCAATGCCGTAAAAATCATAAAACTTATAAGCCTCTTTTTGTGCTTGTTTAATTACTTCCCATTGCAGTAAATACGGAGCCATTAAATTACGCGCTTCATTATCCGACGCTCCGTGTAAATAAGTAACACTCGCACCAAAAAAACAAAACAAACCCGTCGCGATATTTCTGCCCTCATAACTAGCCAGAAATAATTTAATATATTTCGGCTCGCTTAGTAAATTTTGGTAATGCTTGGCGTCGTGTAAACGAAAGGCATCGCGCTCACCCGTTAATTTCATTAGTCGCCAAAATTCGGCCAAATCTTTTTCTGTCCCTTGAGTAATTTCAACTCCTTTTTTCTCAGCTAATTTAATATTATATCTA
>JBBSAU010000140.1:0-1685 GCA_038251925.1 Patescibacteria group bacterium
CCTTTATCATACAGCCTCCCAAATCCCTGCTATAACGCTAATCCTTTCGCGGGATTAAATGATATTATTTAAATTTGCAGTATGATCCATAATTATAAATTCCATAATGCAAAAGGAGCGGCAGATGAATTAGTGTTGTGGATTTATAGTGCCACGCGAAAAGATTCATTCGGCAGCGGAGGTTATGTGGTAATACAACTATTCTGCCACGCGTCAAATTCGGTGAATCTTGACAGGAAAGTAGCCCACAAACCCCAAAGCTTTATCCCGCGATCCTTTAGTTAAAATTACTAAAATGCAAACAGCCATAGCTTTAAGAAGATATTTATACATTTATAGGCTAATTATTATATTTTATCTCCTGTATGGAATTCAAACTCAGGCTCAGATAATAAATACTGAGAATTTAAACGTTATGCTAAATTTTCATTCAGGATATAATTTGCCTGAATATAAATTTTCTTCCTCAATAACAAATGACTATGTCCACTCATTGGATTTTTGTATTTATAAAGAAACTGTTGGTAAAAATATATGGGAACAATATTATAATTATCCTGGTTATGGTGTATCCTTGTTTTACTCAACTTTGGGAAATGATGCAGTATTTGGCAGGGAATTCGCTTTAACCTTTTTTTATAAGTTATATTTTTTTTCGAAAAACCGCTTTCGTTTATTCAATCGTACCGGGTTGGGAATTAGTTACGTTGATCGTAAATTCGATCTTCAAAACAACTATCTTGACGTAGCCGTAGGATCTAAAGTAAATATTCACTTTAATTTCAGAATTGGAGCGAACTACACATTGTCAGATAAAATTAACCTTAATAGCGGACTTTCATTCGATCATTTTTCAAATGCAAATACAAATGAACCTAATTTAGGTATTAATTATGTTACCGGATATATAGGCTTAGGTTATAGTTTAGGCAAAAAAAGTGAGAAACAAATACATAAAACAGAAGCTCATGTTAAAGAAAATACCTTTGCGTTCTTTGCAAGTATTGGAGGTAAACATAATAGAGCCCTTACTTCAAACTATTTCTTAACATCTTCTTATTCGTTTGAATTTAACAGATCCTTTACCCGAAAGTTTCACTTTGGCATTGGGAGTGATTTATTTTACGATTCTTCAGTTGAAGAAAGCATGAAAAAAAACTCTCAGGACTACAAAAATTCTTATAGATTTCAAACAGGCATTCATCTGTCACAATCTATTGTTTATGATAAACTTAGCGTATCAATTCAGGAAGGTATTTATTTGTTACTGACAGAACGAGTGGAAAATCACCTGATGTATAATAAAGGTATAGTGCAATATCAAGTCAACGATCACTTTTTAATTCGCCTTGCCATGAAGTCTCATTTATTTATTTTGAGTTTCCCGGAAATAGGTTTCGGATATAAGTTTTAAATATGAAAAAGCAAATTATCTTATTGTGCATCATATGCTTAGTGCTTTCCTGTAAAAAAGAAATAATTATCAAAAGCCGGATTTTAGCGCTGGAACCTTTTGAACAAATAGAATTTAATGACGCTTTTGAAGTTTTTTTAACCGAAGGAAATAACTATTCGATTGAAATTATTGGTGATGAAAAAATGATAGAATATGTTGATTTAAAAGTTGAAAATAATATACTTGCCATAGAAAATAAAAGAAAAGTAAAATGGATATCGCCTACAAG
>JBBSAU010000141.1:0-1676 GCA_038251925.1 Patescibacteria group bacterium
TAGCTTAAATCGATAAGTAAATAATAGCATATTAAGGCTAAATTCGACAATAATGGTATCGATTTTGATAGTAGGGCGATTTAATTAATTTCGTTTCTGGATTTTCTCTAAAACTTCAGCGATAAACTTATCTTTGGCTATTTCCCTTGTTTCCATTGCACCGCGATCGCGAACATTCAAATTAGTACTACTAGCCTCCTTATCCCCAATAACTAACATATAAGGAACTTTTTCGTTTACCGCTTTTCTAATTTTATTACCGACAGTTTCGTTGGCGTCATCTACTTCAACTCTAATGCCGGCTGCTTTGAGTTCGGCGGCTAATTTTTGGGAGAACGGGACATGGGCCTCGGCGACGGAAACAATTTTAATTTGGGCTGGAGCTAGCCAGACAGGATAGATACCGGAAAAATGCTCAATAATTACGCCCATAAATCTTTCAATTGAGCCAAGCAGCGCGCGGTGGATAACGACTGGGGTTTGAAATTCACCTTGGGCATCGGTATAGTGGAGCTTAAAGCGCGCCGGAAGTTGAAAGTCAAGTTGAATGGTTGCTAGTTGCCACTGGCGACCAATGGCATCTTTTACTTTTACATCAATTTTTGGTCCATAAAAAGCGCCATCACCTTCATTAATTTTATAATCAAGTTTGGCATTTTCTAAGGCAGCTTTTAAATTATTTTCGGCTTCATCCCAAACACTTTTTTCGCCGAGAAAACTTTCGGGACGGGTTGAAAGATGGATTTCATCAATTTCTAAATTAAAGATTCTATAAATATCTTTCACCTTTTGCAGTAGAGTAGAAATTTCTGTGAGAATTTGATCGGGTCGACAAAAAATATGAGAATCATCTTGAGATAAAGAGCGGACACGAGTTAAGCCGTGAAGGGTTCCTGATTTTTCGTTACGGTAAAGAGTTGTTGATTCAGCAATACGCAGTGGCAAATCGCGGTAAGAGTGGATGTTATTTCTAAAAATTAACATATGGGCTGGGCAATTCATCGGCTTAATCCCGAAATCGCAGTCGTCCTCGGCGTGATGAAGAATAAACATATCTTCTTGATAGTGATCCCAGTGACCAGACTCTTTCCAGAGATTAGCATTAAGAAGATGCGGCGTTCGTACTTCCTTGTAGCCGTCGCCATAAGAAAACTCTCGGACAAATTTTATTAACTCAGTTAACATAATAAAACCATTAGGCAGAATAAAGGGCATACCCGGGGCATATTCATGCATCATAAAAAGATTTTGTTCCTTACCTATTTTGCGGTGATCTCTTTTTTCAGCTTCAAGCATCCGTCTTAAATAAGCATCAAGCTCATCTTTAGTATCAAATGCTAAGCCGTAAATACGAGTGAGCATTTTATTTTTCTCATCACCGTGCCAATAAGCGCCAGCTAGTTTATCTAATTTATAAGAGCCGGGTTTTAGTTGATTAGTATTTTCAATATGCGGTCCACGACAAAGATCGGTAAATTTACCGACGCTGTAGAAGCTAACAGTTTTTTCGCCTTTTAATTTTAGACCCTCGAGCAAGTCAGCTTTATAGATTTCATTGGCGGCTTGAGCTTCTTTTAAAGCTTCATCGATATCTTTTTCGGTTCTTTCAAATTTTAAATTCTGTTTGATTAAAAAGGCCATCTTTTTTTCTATGCTTTTTAAATCGGCTTCGGTAA
>JBBSAU010000142.1:0-1610 GCA_038251925.1 Patescibacteria group bacterium
ACGATTGCTAACCTGACAGTCTTTTTAGTAAGCTTTGGTTGGAACGGTTTTGGATTATCAGACGCTCTGTGGACAATAATTATTTTACTTGTTGGTGCGGGAATTGGCATACTGCGAATGCTCAAAGATAAAAATATTTTTTACGGACTTGTGCTTTTCTGGGCATATGGTGGAATATGGATTAAGCATACTTCTGCCAATGGCTTTAATAGGTCCTATCCAAATGTCATCACCGCGGTCGTTATTTGTCTCATACTTTTTATTAGCACTCTGATCTTTCTAGCATATAAAAATTCTAAAGCAAAATTGATTATTAACGCTAAATAATTTAATTAAAAAGCCATGAAAAAGAATACTATCATTATCTTCGCGATAATCGTTATTTTAGGAATAAGCGCTTTTTTTATAATTAACAAGTCTAAAAACCAAGTGCCAGAAAAAAATCTGGAACAAAGTGTTTTAGAGCAAACATATATTCTTTCTAAAGAATACGTGGCCTTGCGCTATCAGACTGATAAGCTATTAATAAATGCCAAAACTTATCCCAACTATGACACCTGGGATAAAGAGATGACGAGCGTCATAGAATCGTGGGAATTATTAGAAAAAGACTCTTCATCTTTAGAAAAACTAGCCAATGAAATGAGCGAAGAAAAAATAAGTTTTAATCTTATTTCTCCAGTTTTTGCATACGACCAACAGGAAATTTCAAATGTTTTTGACAGGGCGCCAGCAGGTAAAAAAATTGCGACCTTGGCTAAATTTTTAGGTGTAGATGCTAATAAAGCTTTTAAAATTTTAAAGCAAGATCAAGCACAGGTTGAAGCAGATGCTTGGAATGAGGCAGGGGACACTTTTAAAAAGCTAGAGGTTTCAGCGACGGTCATAAAAGATGGTTGCAAAGTTGCGGGCTTTGTGGGCGGAGTAATTATTAGTGGGGGAACTTCAGCTATAGCTGCCGGGTCAACGCTAACAAAAGCGGCCGTAATCGTAAGTGGCGTCGATTTAACGCTAGAAGTTACCGAAGACGGAGCAAATATTGCCCTTGGTGATAATAATAAAATTTCGGCAATTGCCAGTGAGGCTAAAAAAATAACCACGCCGCTTGCAAGCATCCTAACAATCACTGATATACCAAATAATTTGAAGAAAGGCTTTGATCAATTTAATGCTGTAATGGTTGCCGTCGACCAAGCCAATGGCATGGTTCAAGAAGGAAAAATTATCGGAATTAGTGTCCCGATGTATACGGGTGATAAGACTAAGCAAACTATTAAAACCACTCAATTAAACAAAGACGAAATTCAAAAATGGCTAGAAGAAAATAATGTTAAGTCAGAAGAAGTAAACCAAGTCGATATTGAAAAGATATTAGGAGTTACGGACGGCAAAAAGGATGATAAAATAAATCCTGCAGAGCAAGTAGCTGAAAACACTGATTTGGAAAACAACGCTTCCATGCCGAGTGAGCCCGCGAATAATATTGAAGAAAATAAAAATAAATCGATTATAAACAGCGGTGAATTTGATAGTTCGGTCGTGGGCAAATGGAAAGCCAATCTGCAAAATACGTCCGGAGGAGATCATAAAATACATAATTATAATTGGGA
>JBBSAU010000143.1:0-1572 GCA_038251925.1 Patescibacteria group bacterium
CCTTGCATCCGAATAAAATTTATTTGCAACATTTTAAAAAAGGAGTTTATTTTTTAGGGGCATTTATCAAGCCCTACCGTATTTATATTGGGCGAAAGACTAAGCAAAATTTTTATGCTAAAATAAGTCTATGGAATGAATTGGCTTGGAAAAATTTTTTTCAGAAAGAATCGCCTGAAATTAAAAATTTAATTGCTTCGGCTAACTCATATTTAGGGATTATTAAACATTACCAGACTAATTTTTTAAGAAAAAAAATGGCAAATTGTTTTAATGCTAAAATTTTAAAAATATCGAATTTTTCTAAAGATTTTCAAAAAATTACTTTGGGGGCTTTTTTCGTTCTCGTCTTAGCGGCGGCGATTATTTTTGCGTCTCCGGTTTCAGCCGCTTACGTTTCGCAGGCGACCGCGCTTTCGGCGAATTTATTAGCCGGTTCTTCAGCGTCGAGTATTAATAGTTTTAATTATAATATTTCGTCTTTACCGGGAAACTCGAGCGTTAAAATTCAGTTTAGTAAAGATAATAGTAATTGGTATTCTTCAGCTGGCTTATTAAACGCCTGGGACACGTTAAGCGCTACGGGGGGCGCCAGTTTAAGTTTAGCTAGTTTAGCTTGGTCGGGGACTTCATTTTATTATAAAATTCAGTTAAATCCGACTAGCGACTTAAGTCAAACGCCAAGCGTTGAGGATATTAGTCTTGATTATACAGTCGGAGCGGGAAATGAAAAAACTTTTGTTTTTGATAATGCGGGTAATGTTGGAATTGGAATTACAAATCCGGCGACTCAACTTGATGTTTTAGGGGCGATTAGGGCCACTGATTATTTTACAAGTGATTATTTTAAAAATAGTTTATTCAATGCGATGGTTTCAAGTCCTGGTTTAGGCGAAATTCGTTTTGGAACACCGCTGGCGACTGATTTTTTAACTTTATGGGCGGGCGGAAGTGAAAGATTTAGGATATTGAGCTCTGGCAATATTGGGATTGGAACTGGTTCTCCTTCTCTAAAACTTCATGTCGCTGGTGGAGCTCAACTTGATGCTATCTCCTTTGGAGTTTCTCCTGGACAATCTCAGGACTTAGCCCTAACGACGGTTGGATATGTTAATGCTAAAACGGGTGGTTCGGGTGGAGTTGGAATTGGTACATCTGGCCAAACTTTAAGACATGATGGAAATGGCTGGGTTGCTAATTCTAATTTATTTAATACGGGGACTAATGTGGGAATTGGGACGACAAATCCGGGTAGTAAACTTTCTATTGTAAATGGGGGTCAATTAGGATTTGAAAGTGCAACCGTTGGGACTAATGATATAGGATTAGCCCGAGATATAAATTCCGGATATATCGGGACGCATAATGGTGGCCTTGTAAGATTAACTGATGGTTCAATGGGATATGGAGTATTGGCAGTAAAGGGGATTTATTTAGAGGGATTAGGAGGGGCGATCGCCACGATTAGTGCGGCTTCAAATAATATTTCATTTTTACGAGCAGACACGAATACCTACGCCAGTGTCTATTCAGGGGGAGAGTTTTTATTTGGTAATAACAAGCTAATTAATA
>JBBSAU010000144.1:0-1555 GCA_038251925.1 Patescibacteria group bacterium
CCACTCTTTATTAAACTTTCTAAAGATTTTTTATTTAAGTCTCTGTCGGTAATTCTTTCAAGTAAATTAAAGATATCGACAAAGGGTCCGTTTTCTTTTCTCTCATGAATAACTGTATCGACAATATGTTCACCGACATTTTTTATGGCCTTAAGTCCAAAGCGAATTGTATCGACAATCTCATCTTTTTGCACAATGCGATTTTCTTTTGTGCCGGCAGTAACAACGGTAAAAGTACCAAAAGACTCATTAATATCCGGAGCCATAATCTTAATACCCATATTACGACACTCCTCAATTTCAATCGCTACCCGATCAGTGTCTCCTTGATCAGCCGTCAGTAAGGCCGCCATAAACTCGACCGGCCAATGAGCTTTAAGATAAGCCGTTTGGTAGCCAATCATCGCGTAGCAAGCGGCATGTGAACGATTAAAGCCATAACCGGCGAAAGGTTCAATAAAAGAAAAAACTTTTTCACCTAATTCTTTATAGACACCATTTTTAACGCAACCCTCAATAAATTTTTCTTTTTGTTCGGCTAGTAATGAGGCAATTTTTTTACCCATCGCTTTACGCAAAACATCTGCTTGACCCATAGTAAAACCAGCCAAGTCACGAGCGATTTGCATAACTTGCTCCTGATAAATCGCGACGCCATAAGTTTTTTCAAGTATCGGCGCTAATTTTTCATGGAGGTAAACTACTTTTTTAATTTTGTGCTTGCCGGCAATATAATCAGGAATCCATTCCATTGGTCCCGGACGATACAAAGCGACCATCGCAATAATATCTTCAAAAATTGTGGGTTTTAATTCGCGCAGATAACGTTTCATGCCGGATGATTCAAATTGAAAAACACCGGTTGTTTCACCGTCTTGAAATAATTTATAAGCTGCCTTATCATCCAGCGGAATTTCATCGATATTAATATCTAATCCGCGAGTATTTTTTATTATTTTTAAAGCTGACTCAATAATTGTTAAATTTTTAAGTCCTAAAAAATCCATTTTTAATAAACCAAGGTCTTCAATTGGATGTAAGGAATATTGCGAAATAATACTGCGGTCCGACGAAGAGGCATATTGAATGGGAACATTATCAGTTAGAGGATCTTTAGTAATTAAAACACCGCAAGCATGAGTCGAGGAATGTCTCGCGACACCTTCCAGTCGTTTAGCAAAATCTAAGATTCTTTTAGCGGCTGGATCATTATTATAAAGGTCTTTTACTTCGGGGACGGTTTTTATCGCTTCATCAAGTTTCATAAACATCGGAATGCTTTTGGAAATTTTATCGCAGAATTCGTAAGGTTCGTCTAAAACGCGCCCGACATCGCGAATAGCCGCTCGCGCCGCCATTGTTCCAAAAGTGATAATTTGAGCCACATGATCATGCCCGTATTTTTCACCAACATAATTTAAAACTTCTGCCCGACGAATATCAGCAAAATCCATATCAATATCAGGCATCGAAATACGTTCTGGATTTAAAAATCTTTCAAAAAGTAATTCGTATTTTAGAGGATCGAGATTTGTAATTCCGGTTAAAAAACAAA
>JBBSAU010000145.1:0-1549 GCA_038251925.1 Patescibacteria group bacterium
CCATCCTGAAAAGTCAGGATTATTTTTAATATTTAAGAAAGTCCATTATTTATATCGGGCTTAAATTCACTACTAAATTATGCCAACTATTAATCAATTGGTTCGCCAGGGTAGAAAAAAAATTCCTAAAAGACGAAACGCCCTTGCGCTTCATACTAGTCTTGATTCTTTGCATCGCAAAAAGAAAGACACAGCTAAAGGTGCTCCATTCAAACAGGGTGTTTGTTTAAAGGTAACGACGACTACTCCAAAAAAACCTAACTCCGCTTTACGTAAAATTGCTCGTGTCCGTTTGTCGAATGGCATGGAAGTGACCGCTTATATCCCGGGTATGGGTCATAATTTACAAGAGCATTCAATCGTTCTTGTAAAGGGCGGTAAAACAAAGGATTTGCCTGGTGTTCGTTATAAAGTTGTTCGTGGAGTATTTGACGCCTCTGGAGTCGAAGCCAGACGACAAGGACGAAGCTGCTACGGCGCTAAAAAACCAAAAAAATAATAAATAAATAATATGAGAGGTAAACCAGCTCCTAAAAGAACAATTGAAGGCGATTCAAAATACAACGATAAGAATATCGCTAAATTTATTAATTACGTCATGGAAAGAGGTAAGAAATCAGCCGCGGAAAAAATTGTCTACGGTTCTTTCGAGATCTTAAAAGAAAAGACTAAACAAGACCCAAGACATATTTTCAACAAAGCGATTAAAAAAGTCTCACCGCTTGTTGAAGTTCGTGGTAAGCGCGTTGGTGGTGCCAACTACCAAGTTCCTTTTCAAGTTCGTGGTGAAAGACGATATTTCTTAGGTTGCAACTGGATTATTGGCGCTGCTAATGATCGTAAAGGACGTTCAACCGCGGAAAAGTTAGCGACTGAAATCCTTGATGCCTCAAATGGTGAAGGAACAGCGGTTAAGAAAAGAGAAGCCGTTCATAAAATGGCCGAAGCTAATAAAGCTTTCGCTCATTTCTCAAGAGCAAGAAATTAATTTTTTTAATAATTAAATCTCTATTTAAGTAGAGATCCTATATATTTTATGTCTCGTGATTATTCTCTAGAAAATACCAGAAATATTGGAATCATGGCCCATATCGATGCTGGTAAAACAACTTTTACCGAGCGCGTTTTGTTCTATACGGGCAAAAAGCACAAAATCGGTGAGGTTCATGAGGGAGCCGCTGAAATGGACTGGATGGAACAGGAAAAAGAAAGGGGAATCACGATTACTTCTGCTGCGACTACTTGCTTTTGGAAAAATAATAAAATTAATATTATTGATACTCCTGGGCACGTCGACTTTACAGTTGAAGTAGAACGCTCTTTGCGTGTTTTAGACGGCGCAGTGGCTGTTTTTGACGGTCAGGCCGGTGTTGAACCGCAATCTGAGACTGTTTGGCGTCAAGCAGACAAATATCAAGTTCCTCGCCTTTGTTTTGTAAACAAAATGGATAAAATGGGCGCGGATTTTTATATGAGTTTAAATTCTATTAAAACTCGTTTAAACCAAAAGGCAGTTGCTCTTCAGTTACCAATCGGAGCTGAAAATGAC